>JAEWWO010000366.1 GCA_023396345.1 Bacteroidota bacterium | reverse complement strand
GGCTTAAAGCCGTCTCTTACATCAGGCAATGCCCTTCCCACGATAACGCTCATTGAATAATCAATGTAAGCGCTTTTCATTTGCTCTTCAATATTAACCGGAATAATCCTATCAAAATCCTCGGTTTGTTCAGGTAATTTATTCTCTTCTGACATACAAATTTTAATGATTAAATTACATAGCTTTTTCAGCTATTTATAAACGTCAAAAATAACGAAAAAATCCTATACTTGAGGCAAATAGTGTACATTTAATATTTAAAAAAACAGGTATTTTTGGCAAGGTTCAAAAGTGGAAATCTTTTCATAAAATTTTACGTTATCCTCATTTAATTTTGTTAATTTACTTCGGCATATTTGTTGTATTAAAACATAAAAACTATATTAGATTTTCCAAATATTAATAACCTTTAGAGCGTGCTGTACAAACTTTTAAGAGATAATGTAGAAACCGGACCTTTTAAGAAAAGCGAGCTTATGAATATGGAACTCCTCTCTTCGGACTTTCTGCGTCCGGATGTAGACGGAAGTAAATGGATACTCGCAAGTAAATTTTCAGAGCTGAAAAATAAATTCAGTGATGCAATGTCGGATTCTCCTTTAAAGTCAAAACCTAAATATAAAATTACTGCTGATGGCAAGATGATTGAAGTGTCTGCCGCTGATACCAATCAGAGCACCACAAATCAACCACCAACAGAAACTGAAAATACAGGCAATCAGCCAACCCCATCTCCTGAAAAGCCGGAAGACACTCCGCTCTTCAGGCGTACACCTTCTGCTGTCCCGAAGAGAAAAACTGAAGAAGAAGTAAAAGAAAAAACACCGTTTGAATATCAGTTTAAATCTGAAAATACTTCTTCAAAAGCAGCCACTACTACAACTTTTGCTACAGAGTCTCCCAAACCACCAAAAGAAAAGAAAAAGAAAGCATCGGGTAATATTCTGAAAGAATTTATTATTCCTATTCTTATTCTGGGAGCTATTTTCGGAGGCTGGAGTTACTGGAACAGCAAAACAGGAAACGGAAGTAAAGAAACAAGAGAGTCGCTGAATGCGATGCTGAAAGATCAGGAAGGTTCTAAAGACTTAACCGGTCTTGCTGCCAACAGTCCGGAAAACAACACTGCGGATATAACTACCGTGCCTGTTCAAATGCCGGCAACAGATACAAGCGCTGTTGTTGCACCGCCGCCGCCAAAAAGAAATGCTGATTCTCTGGCACGCATTGCAGCTGCAAATATTGCAAAAAAAAGAGAGGATTCAATTGCTCTGGCAGCACGTAATGTAGAAAGGGAAAAAGCATTGGCTGCTGAAAAGGAAAAAGCCGCTAAAGCTGCTGCTGATAAAAAAGCAGAAGAAGCAAAAAAAGCAACTGCCGCTAATACCAATAAAACTGAAACTACAACAAAGCCTGCCGCCACAACTTCGGCTGATAAAAAAAGCGGAGATGTAAGAGATTATGTTCGCTTGCAACTGAACAATCCCGCCAAAGACGGATTTATCAATGCTAAAATTAAAGTAAACAATATAAGCAATACAAAACTGGATGTGGCTGTGGTGAGAGTAAGATATCTTGATGAGAAAAGTAATGTTTTAAAAAGCGAAACAGTTCAGGTTGACAACATTCCCGCAGGAAGAAGCGTAATAGTTTCCATACCTGACAATAAAGGCGCATCGAAGATTTCCTATGGCGTAACCATGATAAGCGGACAGGATGTTTATATTATGAGAAAATAATTACAGGTTATTTTATATTTGAAACAGCGTCAAAAATGAATTTTCTGACGCTGTTTTTTTATTCGCTTTCTTAGCGAAGAAATGCGATGTTTTATAAAAGAAAAAATCATCAAACTAATCGTTCTCCAAAGCTAATGTAATAAGTTAATTTCATCAGCAATATAAGCAACAAAAAAATCCCCGATTACCGGGGATTTCATCTCAGTACTAAATATTTTCTGTTGAGAGAACAAAATTATCTTCTTGCAAAGGTATAAACAATCGTACCTGTGTTACCATCTACGGAAACGGGAGATTCCAATACAAATCCATCAGGTGTTGCACTTACAATATCCATAATGTAACCATCAGTAATTTCTTTTGCTTTTCTACCGTCCATTACTTTCATTTGCATTACACTTTTACCGCCTGTAGTTCTTACCGACCAGTTGATATTTCTTTTGCCTGAATAACAATCGCCCTTAGAAATAGTATAAGAACCATTTCCGTTATGAGGTAAAACCCAGTCAGAACCTGTAAAGCAATCAGCACTTACATCGTTTAACAGTGTTACTTTATATTGTGCGTCAGTTGGCAAACCTGTCAACTGTACATTTTGCAACACATAATTACCATCAAGATTTACTTTATTTACGTAATGTGAGCTTGTGGTTTTACATGATGCTAAGAATAAAACAGCTACAAAAGCTGATAATACAAATAATAAATTCTTTTTCATTTTTACTATAATTTAAAAGTTAGTTGCAGAAAGGGATAGTACACTTTCTGTGCATATTTTTATGTTTGACTGAAATAAATCAAAAATGTTGCCGAAAAATTCCAAAAAAAATCAGAAAATATTTTTACCACTCTGCGCGGGCACTCGGAGAAGCTTCTAAACTTTCGAATTCATTATTCAAATACTTGTAATAAGCCGTGATGGCAATCATACCGGCATTGTCTAAACAGTATTGAAATTCAGGGATATAGGTTTTCCAGCCGAGTGATTCGCCGGTTTCTTTCAATGTGTTTCTCAGAGCAGAATTGGCACTAACACCGCCCGCAATACATACGGATGTGATGCCGGTTTGCTGAACAGCTTTCTTCAACTTTTTCAACAAAATATTTACAATTGTATATTGTACCGATGCACAAAGGTCTGCAAGATTATCTTTTATAAAATCAGGATTTTCCTTTGTTTGTTTTTGAAGAAAATACAATACAGAAGTTTTTACACCGCTGAAGCTAAAGTTAAGCTCCGGTATTTGCGGTTCTGCAAATTTAAAAGCATGAGGGTTGCCCTCTTTGGCATATTTATCAATTAAAGGACCTCCGGGATAAGGCAATCCGAGCAACTTCGCTGTTTTATCAAAAGCCTCACCGGCAGCATCGTCTATGGTTTCGCCTATTACTTCCAGATGAAGCGGAGAATGTGCCACAACAATTTGTGTATGTCCGCCACTAACAGTCAAACATAAAAAAGGAAATTCCGGTTTTTCTTTTCCTATAAGATTAGCCAGCACATGCGCCTGCATATGGTGTACACTAATCAAAGGCTTGTTCAGTGTTAATGCAAGTGATTTGGCAAATTGTGTGCCCACTAATAAACTACCAATCAATCCGGGAGCTTTTGTAAAAGCAATTGCATCTATATCTTTCAGTTCTGTATCTGCTTCTTTTAATGCTATATCAACAACGGGAACAATGTTCTGCATATGTACACGGCTTGCCAGCTCGGGTACAACACCTCCATATTGTTCATGAATTTTTTGAGTGGCTATTTTATTGGATAAAATTTCGCCGTTTACACAAACCGACGCACTTGTTTCGTCGCAGGAAGACTCAATAGCCAAAATATGTATTTTTTCTTTACTCATGCAGGTTGCAAAAATACATAAAATTTAAGTGTGTGCATTATGACGCTCGTTATCGGCGATATTGATAAGGTTCCATTCAATTTTCTTTTCAAAAGGATGTAATCTTACCGGGCAATCTTTTTTAAGACAGATAGCACAACTTTTTTCGCGACAATCATCGGTATGAACAAAAAACTCAATAGTATCTCCAAACTCTGTTTCAATAATATCTGTCATTATATTCAACTCCTCATGTGCTTCTCTCATATTCATATACCAGGGAAGCGTAAAGTGGCAATCGATATGCATCATGGCTCCGTATTTAACCACCCGAAGGTTGTGAATGTCTATCCAGTTATCTCTACGATTTTCATTAAGAGCCTTTACAACTCTTTCCAGAATTTTTACATCCGCTTCATCCATAATTCCGGAAAAAGCAGAACGGATAATTTTGATACCGTTGTATATTATCAGCAAACCAATAATTACTGCTATTATTTTATCGAGAATATAATATTTCGTGATAAGAATAATCAGTAAACCCGCGACCACACCCAGTGTGGAATACGTATCGATCTGCAAATGTTTACCGCTCGCCTGTAATGCAAGAGAATTATTTCTTTTTCCTATGCGAATACAGATGTACCCTGCAATATAATTGATGATTGCAGTTACAGAAACAAGAATAAGACCAGAGTCGAGTTTTTCTACGGGAGTATGATTAAGAAAAGTACTGACGGTTTCGTATAGAATA
>JAEWWO010000356.1 GCA_023396345.1 Bacteroidota bacterium | reverse complement strand
TATCTGTACAGAGTGCTGTATGTGAATATATTAGATGGCTTACCAACACAGGAAAAACTATTTCTCCGGTGCCATACAGAAGAATAAAATATGCCAATTAAACTTCTCTAAAACACTGATGAACAGTAAGTTTCAGAAGATTACCGATTTTAAAAGTCCCGAAACACTATAATATAATATTTTTCACATCTTATACATAAAATTAGCGTAAATAAAAAATTTTTTTTTCAACAAAAAATTAATGAAATTCGTCCTTCGTTTCTGATAGTTTTATTTCTATCTGCAAGTATATTTTTTAATGATTAAATGGATGGTTGTATAATAATGAATACTGCGGAATCAGTTTGGAATAATTGTTTAAATATTATTAAGGATATTGTAGAATGGCAGGAATATAAAACCTGGTTTGAACCTATAATGCCTGTTGAAATAAAGGATAACGCCCTTTTGATACAGGTTCCCAGCCAGTTCTTTTATGAATACCTGGAGGAGCACTATGTGTCGTTATTACAAAAAACTTTAATAAGAACACTGGGCAGAGGTGCTAAACTTGAATACCGCATCATGATTGACAGCGGACTTTCTAATAATGGCGGTACCACAGACATTCCGGGCGGACTGGAAAAAACAAGAGGAGAAAATACCGTTGAACTTCCGTGGAATTTTAATAAGGAAAAATCTGTAATGATTAATCCTTTTGTAGCTCCCGGTATCAGAAAATTTAAAATTGATTCTCAGCTTAACGAAAACTATACATTTGAAACCTATATTGAAGGCGATTGCAACCGTGTAGCCAGAAGAGCGGGAAAAACTGTAGCAGAAAAACCGGGTTCAACATCTTTTAATCCACTGGTGATATACGGTGGTACAGGACTTGGCAAAACGCATCTGGTGCAGGCCATCGGCAATGAAACTAAAAAACAAAATCCCAATAAAGTTGTACTGTACGTAAGCTGCGAAAAATTTATCAATCAATTCATCAATCATTCCAGAAATAATCAAATCAACGATTTTATTCTTTTTTACCAACTAATAGATGTACTGATAATTGATGATGTACAATATTTTGCTTCTGCGGATAAAAGTCAGGATGCATTTTTTGCCATCTTTAA
The DNA here is from genome assembly GCA_023396345.1 of Bacteroidota bacterium. Lineage (GTDB taxonomy): Bacteria > Bacteroidota > Bacteroidia > Chitinophagales > Chitinophagaceae > Haoranjiania. The sequence goes on along the minus strand of JAEWWO010000356.1, from coordinate 3,928 downwards.
TCACCTGCATCAAAGCAGCAAACAACTGATTATGACATCGGACAAACCTCCCAAAGATTTAAACGGTCTTCAGGAGCGTTTATTAAGCCGTTTTCGTTGGGGTTTGAGTACCGACATACAAATTCCCGACCCCGAAATAAGACTCGAAATTCTGCGCCAAAAGATGCATAAAGACGGCGTTGAAATTCCTAAGGAAGTGTTGAAGTACGTGGCACAAAACATATCAACCAATGTAAGAGAACTGGAAGGTGCATTTCTGTCGTTGCTTGCGCAGTCGTCGCTCAATAAAAGAGAGATAGATATTGATATTGCCAAAAAAGTTTTGAGGAATATCATTAAATCAAGTTCTAAAGAAATTACCATTGAAGCCATTCAAAAAATGGTGTGCGAATATTTTGATGTGCCTTACGAAAAGCTGCTGCAAAAAACCAGAAAACGCGAAATAGTACAGGCAAGACAAATAACCATGTATTTGGCCAAACAGTTTACCAAAAATTCTTTGAAAACAATTGGAGAACATTTTGGCGGAAGAGATCATACTACGGTAATACACAGTTGCCAGACGGTGAAAGACCTGATGGAGACCGACCCGGTATTTAATGATAATGTAATTGAACTTACCCAGAAAGTGCAACTGGCTTCTATGTAGAAACTGTGTTTAAAATTTGGAAAAGTAAAAAGGGAATAATACATTTGCATCCCTAATTCAGCAAAAAGGTGAGGTGGATGAGTGGCTGAAATCAGTAGTTTGCTAAACTGCCGTACGGGTTAAACTGTACCGAGGGTTCGAATCCCTCCCTCACCGCAAACAAAATATACAGAAGCGTTTACAGAAATGTAGACGCTTTTTTTGTATAGTAAATATCAGCTTAAAGAAATATTCTTTTTTATTGATTAAACAAATCTTTATCTGAATAAAAAAGCTTACCGTCTTCCACACGTGCAGCACTTGTATAAGGATGTTCCGAAGCTTTAGCTTTTGCTGCTATATGCATCACTTCCCATCCTTTTGTTTTTAAAATATCTGAAATGACAGAACGGTGGCATCTCCACCAAACCGCCTCAGAGCACATATAAGCCGTGGGTTTCAGCAATGCAAGCTGTTCTAATTGATTGAGAGCATTTTTGAATTCTTTAGTTTCTGTATAATCTGCGTATGCTCTGAAACTATCATTTCTCCATCTTTTATTCACAGAATCGGGCAAAAGTTTTCTTCTGCCACCTAAATCTTTTATATGCAGATATTCAATACCACTATCAGATAAATATTTACTTAGATATTCCTTGCTAAAATGCGGATATTTTCTTGAGCCGGGAAAACTTCTTACATCTGCCAATACTTCTGTTTGAAAACTTTGCAACATCTCTACAAAGGATTCTATAGAATGTGTAGAATGACCAATAGTCCAGATTGTATTTCTGTTGCTTTTCTCCATTTACTATTGGATGTACAGGTGATTTTCTTAATTATTATTCCTGCTGATTTTGATTTTCTCCGGCATTGGTACCTCCCTGATTATTACCTCTGAATATACGATTAATAACATTGTTTCTTCGGGGTCGTTCTTCTGTCTGTGCTGCCTGCTGTTGCTGGTTTTGCGACGGACTTGCAGGTTGTGGCTGTGGTTGCGGTCTTGGTTCAGGCTTTCTTTCCACAGCGGCACCACCTACGGCAGGTTGATTGCTGTTTACCCGGTTTGAAGTATCACTTTCACCACCTATTTCAGGAACAGGAGGTGCAGCAATACCACCAACAAAAGGATCTTCAATGCCTTCTATATAAAATGCAGAATCCGGAATGGGATCATATACCCAGTCATAAAATATATTGCGTGTATCGCTGTAATATTCGTTGAATTTTAATGTATCTGTAATGCCTGTTTCTGCATCTTTTGTAGCTTTTTCGTAGAAGTATGCCCATATCGGCATTGCCAGTCTGGAACCCTGACCCGAAGTGGAACTTTCAATTCTGATAAAACGGTCATCACAACCTGTCCACACACCAGCTATCAATTGGGGAGAATATCCTATATACCACGCATCACTGTTATCATTGGTAGTACCTGTTTTACCTGCCAGCTCACCTTTTACACCATACCCCCAGATTCCTCTTGCCGTACCGGAAGTAACTACATTCTGCATCATAGTCACAGTTTGTGTAGCTGCCATATCGCTGGTAACCTCTGCTCTTCGGGGTGTATTCTGAAATAATACATTTCCGTCAGCAGATTCAATTCTTGTAATCATCATCGGCTCTACATTAAAACCTCTTCCCGGAAAAATACTGTAGGCTTTCATCATTTCATACAAAGAAATTTCAGAAGCGCCCAACGCTATAGACGGATACGGTTCCAGCTTGGATTTTACGCCGCAGAGTTTCAAAAAGTTTACAAACATTTTTGCTCCTTCATTTCTTTCAGGATTCAATTGTTTCAAAATGTAAGCCGTAGCACAGTTTCTTGACCAGGCAAGCGCTCCGGTCATGGTTGTTGTTCTTCCTGTACAACTTGTAGAGGTTGCAGGAACAGCACCAAATCCTCTGAAATATTGCTGTACGTCTACCACAGGGGAAGTAGGCGTAAAACCTGCCTGATCAATTGCCAGACAATATAATAATGGTTTTATAACCGAACCTACCTGTCTTTTAGTGCCTATATTTACGTGGTCGTAACCGAAAGTTTTATAGTCTATACCTCCTACCCAGGCTTTGATAGCTCCGCTCAACGGTTCCATTGCCATAAAACCCACCTGCAACATCTGACGATGATATTTAATAGAATCAAGTGGTGTCATATACACATCTTCGTAACGGTTTTTGTTGTAGGCAAACACGCGCATGGAATCTTTTTTACTGAAATCTTTAATGTTCTCCTCTTCGCTCATTCCCGCTCCTTCATTGTTTTTCCAGCGGTCGGTTCTGCGCATCCAGTAATTCAAAGAATTTTTACCTGCTGTGGTTTTCCAAACTGAACCTGTACGAATATTTGCCTGACTGTTCAGAATTTTCTGTGCAGAGCTTAGGTGCTTACTTACTGCCTCCTCTGCATACAACTGCATTTTAGGATTGATGGTTGTGTATATTTTCAATCCGTCTTTATAAACATCATAATTAGTGCCATCCGGTTTTGTATGTGTTTTGCACCATTCTTTTACCTGATTCAGCAACACCATTCTGAAATAAGGTGCAATACCGGTGGCATCGCTTATTTTTTTGTAATTCAGTTCTATCGGCATTGCTTTAAAACGCTCAGCTTCTGCTTCGGTAATGTACTGATTGCGTGCCATCTGATTAATAACCGTATTTCTGCGGCGTAAAGAATTTTCGGGATTGATTCTCGGGTTATAATAAGTAGAAGCCTTCAGCATACCTATTAATACCGCAGCCTGATCGATAGTAAGGTCATCGGGATCTTTCTGATAGAAAGTTCTGGATGCATTTCTTATTCCGTACACATTATCGCTGAAAGGAACGGTATTCAGATACAGCGTCATTATTTCTTCCTTGGTAAAGTTCATTTCAAGCTTAATAGCAATAATGGCTTCTTTAATTTTCTGAATAACTCTGATGAATTTATTTCTGCTGTAATCGGTAAAAAGATTTTTGGCAGTTTGCATAGTAATGGTACTTGCACCACCTTCGCGCCCCAAAGAAAATATGGCTCTTCCTATTGAACGCAAATCAATACCGCTGTGGTCAAAAAAACGTTCATCTTCGGTAGCTATTAAAGACTGAATTACATAGGGACTGATTTCTCTGAAATCTACATTCACTCTGTCCTGACGATAATATTTACCCATCAGAGATCCGTCATCTGCCAGCACCTGACTGGCTTCTGAAGCTTTTGGATTTTGCAATTCTTCTATAGAGGGCATTTCTCCAAACGCACCAAAATTTGCCAGCAATAATATTAAGATAACACCAAAAACG
>JAEWWO010000325.1 GCA_023396345.1 Bacteroidota bacterium | reverse complement strand
CTGATCAATCACAGAATTTTGATAAGTGATGGTAGAACTGCGTCCCACTGTATTCAAAGGAGAAGTGACGGCATTATACTTTACATCAACAAGAAAATTCTGGTAGGGAGATACTTTGCCCGATGTAATACTGCCATTGAAATTATCATTGAAATCACCAATAATAGCAACATTTTTTTGAGTAAAAAATCTGTCAAGCGAATCTTTCATTTCTATTGCTCCGTTTAAACGATTTGTATAGCTGCTAAGATCTGCACCGGCTTTTGCATGCAATAAAATAATACTTATTTTTTGTCTTATATTATTCACCGCCATATCTGCTTCCAATAAAAAAGGAAATCTGCCCGATGCAAAACTTCTGTAGGCGGAGGCACTCAAACCCATAAACGGCCGTACTTTCACATTCCTGAAAATATTTCGATTGTATACAAATGCCATCTTCTGCGACACATTAGGATAAGGTGAAATTTTGTATCGGAAATCATTATTAAAAGTGTAACGAATCATTTTACCAAATCTTGCAGTATCTACCACTTCACAAATTCCGTAAATATCTGCATTCAGAAATTTCAAAATTTTTGATGCATTGTTTTCCTGAACATCTTTATTGCCCGAAAAATTAGAAGAGCCAAACCACTCTATGTTCCAGTTAACCATAGTAATGGTTTTATTGGTGTACATCGTGAGATTGGAAGTATCATCAATAAGTACAGGGGGCTGCGGATTCGGCTCCGGCGGCGGAGGTATATTTTTTTTACAGGAGTAAAGCAGCGAACACCCAACTGCTAAAAATAAAATCTTTTTCAATTGTTATGTATAAAAACTTACCATAAAGTTAATAGAATTTTTCTAATGAAATGAGTAATGCGAAAGAAATATACGCAGCCATGTTGTAGCTACTAAGCCCGCTGGCTTGAAGCAAATCTTTCTTTTATTGAACGGTGTCTCCACCGTTCAAATCAATGATTCTCATCGGGAATAATGAAAATTCTTTACAGCTGATTGTAATACATAAAATAATATTAATCGCTTTTCTTGCTCTTTTATTAAATAATTACATATATTCGTTTGTATGAACGAACTGCTAAATGTATTTTTATCTTACCTTTCTTATCTAAGGAGCTCCAGCTCCCATATTCCATAGTGGATGATAGTTCTGTTATCACTTCCCTCTGATTTAATCAGATAAAATAATTTCATTCACTTAAAAATCTTTTGAACTATCATGACTAATGTATTAGTTGTAGGAGCCGGAAAGATCGGCGAAACTATTGCTTATTTATTAAAACATTCAGGAAAGTATAATGTATTACTTGCCGACAATAATACGGACTTATTAAACAATGCTAAAGAAAACGGTATCGATACCATTCAGTTAAACGTACAGGATACAAACCAATTGGAAGAAGTATTGGAGAAAAATGACTATGTTATCAGTGCATTACCTTACTTCTTAAACATAGACGTGGCAACGGCTGCAGCCAAAACCAATACACATTATTTCGACCTTACAGAAGATGTAAAAGTCACAGATAAAATCAGAGAAATTGCATCCACCGCGAATGTAAGCTTTATGCCTCAGTGCGGTCTGGCTCCGGGTTACATAGGTATTGCCGCTCATGATCTTACCAAAGAATTTGATACACTTGACACGGTGAAACTACGTGTTGGTGCGCTTCCCCGCTTCCCGACCAATAAACTGAAATACAATCTTACCTGGAGTACCGATGGATTAATCAATGAATATATTCATCCGTGTAATGCCATTGTGGACGGAGAAAAAATGACCGTTCCTGCTTTGGAAGGATATGAAAATTTTATTCTGGAAGGCGTTGAGTACGAGGCTTTCAACACATCAGGAGGGCTGGCTTATCTGGCTGAATTTTTAGAAGGACGTGTACAGAATCTCGATTATAAAACCATACGCTACCCCGGTCATCTGGAAATTATAAAATTACTTTTCAATGATTTTCATCTGAGAGAAAATCCAAAAGCTTTAAAGGTAATATTTGAAAGAAGTATTCCAATCAGCTATCAGGATATGGTGCTGGTGTTCATTTCAGTTTCAGGAAAAATAAACGGGAAGTTTGTAGAAAAAGTTTTTACACGTACAGTTTTCAGTCAGGATATTAATGATAAACATTTCACAGCCATACAGCTTACCACAGCCGGCTCAGTATGTGCAGTTGTAGATATGCATGCAAATGACCAACTGCCGCAGAAAGGATTTATCAGACAAGGAGATGTTGACTTTAAAAAATATAAAGTAAACGACTTTGTAAAATATTACGATCACAATATTCATTTTTAAACCGTCGCTTTGCCATCTCTGCAAAAGAGAAATATGGCAAGGCTAAAAAATTTACTATCATGTTAGACGAAGTTTTAAACGGATTAATGACCCGCTACAAAGAGCGTGTACCGGACGTTTCAGCTATCATCAATAAAATGATTGAAGAAGGAATAATTGAACAGGGTGATGATATTGAAAACGATCATATAGCATTCCGTACAATGGGTGTGCCGCAATTAGGCATACAATCGCTGGAAAAAATTTTCCTGCATTACGGATATCAGCGTAAAGACTATTTATATTTTGAATCAAAGAAACTCAATGCACACTGGTATGCACCGCCTACCGACAAGCATCCGCGCATATTCATCAGTGAATTGAGAGTAGATGATTTAAGTGAAGACATACAAAAAATTATCCGCAGTTATACTGACGAAGTTAAATCAGATCCGGTAAACGACCTTGACCTTAACGACCCGAAAGCTGTGGATGCCTTTCTGCACAAGGGTTTGTGGCGCACACCAACCATCGAAGATTATGAAAAACTCGCCGCAGAAAGTGAGTATGCGTCATGGGTAATTTTCAATCATTACTACCTGAATCATTTCACCATAAGCGTACACAATCTTCCCGATGGATACAACACGATGGAAGAGTTTGACGACTTTCTTGAAAAGCATGGTTTTAAATTAAACACTTCCGGCGGAAGAGTAAAGGTAAGTCCCGACGGAAAGCTGCGCCAGAGTTCAACTGTAGCCAAAATGATTGAAGCATCCTTTGCAAACGGCGAAACAAAAAGTATTCCGGGCTCTTACGTAGAATTTGCGGAAAGACTGGTGCTGGACGAATTTGCTCATCTTCCAAAAGATCAGATAAAAAGAGAACACCTGAGAGACGGATTTGAAGCTGGCAATGCAGATAAGATTTTTGAAAGTACTTACCGTTCACAAACTGACAAATAAAAAATTATGATTAAAGATGTATTAAAAAGCCTTTCGGTCAACTACCGCAATCCCGGTGCTTCAACAGGCACGCTGTGGGACGAAGGAAAAGGAGAAGAAATTTCTTCTTACTCGCCTGTTGACGGTAATAAAATAGCCGAGGTAAATGCAATAGATAAAGAAACTTATGAACATATTGTAAAAAAAGCACAGGAAGCTGCTGTTGCGTGGAGAAAAGTACCTTCGCCCAAACGCGGTGAAATCGTGCGTTTGATAGGCGATGCATTAAGAGAGCATAAACAGGATTTAGGCACATTAGTTTCCTACGAAATGGGAAAAAGCTTACAGGAAGGATTGGGCGAAGTGCAGGAAATGATTGACATCTGCGACTTTGCCGTTGGCTTGTCCAGACAATTATATGGTCTTACCATGCACTCTGAAAGACC
>JAEWWO010000189.1 GCA_023396345.1 Bacteroidota bacterium | reverse complement strand
TTATAAAGTTGGCATATCTGTCATTCCATACAATAGAGTTATAATCTTTCTCTGGAAAAATGGCATTTCTCTGACGAGGCTTCCACGCTTCTCTGGGATCAAAAGAGAAAAACACTTCGGGAACACTTTCGTGAGAAACAGTTACTATACCTGTCTTTCGGTCTACAGTTATACCGTTGGAATATGGGTAAGGAGATGCCGTTGCTTCATACAAGGCAGTTACTATATTTTCTTTTTCATTGATTCGGGCGACACCGTATGATCCTCCGTCACGCCAGGACATAAATATATTTCCCTCCGCATCCAGTTCAAGATATTTACCGTATACATTCGCCGAAGAAAGAGTTCCGGACAAGAAGCTTTTATTTCCTGTACCTGTAACAGTAGTAACTTGCGCCTGAGAAGTATAATTAAAAGTTTCCTCGTAAACAGATGACTGATCACCAATCGTTACTTTTATTACTGGATTTTCTCCAGGTAGACGCGGAACAAGTGCATATATCCGGTTTCCGCTGGAAGAAACAACTGCTGCACGAACATTATTGAAGTAAACCTCAATTTTACTTGTGTTAGTACCAAAATTTTCTCCGTCTAATAAAATTTTATCTTTTGCTCCACCCTGCTTGGGTGAAAAAGAATGCAGAATAATGGGCTTGCCTGCATCATGTTGTGCAATGGGTGTTTTTACATTTTGTTTACATGCAAAAGCACCTGATAAAATTGCACACACGGTAAACATGAATAAACCTGTGGAAATTCTCTGCAAATTAATTTTTGAAAACATTCTTTAAATATTTTATAAATAAAACATAGATTTTAATATGTGGCGAAAGTATATTCTAATGAATAAAACAAAAGGAAAACTGTAAATAAAAAGGAAAACATAACAGTAAGATAATTTTATGTTAACAAAAAAAACATTTTGGACTTATATTTTTTACCTAAATTGATAGGTAGTTTATTAATATAAGTATATCTGACGTGTAGCAAATTTAGACTCAAAAATCCTGAAATATAATATTCATAAGCATTGTAGCGAGTAAGAGAAAGCAAACATTAACAACTGAAAGCATTATTAATTCTCCTCATAATCAGGTCGGCCCACAAAAAGTCACTATTAAAAAGTGACTTTTTTTATTTTCAGAAAAAGATATATGTCTTCCGAACTATTTTATATCAAATTGCCTAACTTTATGCAAACCGATTAAATAATTCTTCTCAAAAATTCTTTATGAAACTATCTTTCAGGAATATTCTTTTTGTATTTATTACAACCCTGTGGTTTAATACCACATTAGCTCAGACACAGCAGGCTCCTGCATATCCTTTAATAACACATGACCCTTATTTTAGTCTTTGGTCGTTTACTGACGAATTAAATGCTTCCCCTACAAAACACTGGACAGGAACCGATCAGTCATTGACAGGCTATGCAAAAGTTGATGGTAAAATATATCGGTTTCTTGGAAGTGAAACCAAGACATTTGATAACGTTTTACCTTCTTTTGAAGAAGCAAATTATACTTCTTTTTATACAGAAAATAAACCATCAGGAAGCTGGACGGATATTAATTACACTACTACAGAATGGAAAAAAACAAATGGTAATTTCGGAGATAAAGAATATAATGGAACAAACAACTGGACATCAGATGACCTTTGGATTAGAAGAGAATTTATACTTACTGATAATAATATAAAAGGGCTGAATTTAAAAATAGACCATGACGATAATATTGTGGTGTATTTAAATGGTAAAAATATTTACGAACACGCAGGATGGGTACACAAATACATTTATATTCCCATAGAAGATGCAGCTTCGGTTTTAAAAAAAGGCAAGAATGTAATTGCTATACACATCAGAAATACAGCAGGTGGGCAGCACTTAGATTTTGGTCTGGTAAAAGAAAGACAAAACAATATATCAAATACTATAGTAAATGCAGTACAAAAAAACTTAACTCTTTCTGCAACACAAACTAAATACGATTTTACCTGCGGTCCGGTTGATTTAAATGTTTCATTTACTTCTCCGTTAATTATTGATGACTTAGATTTATTGGCAAGACCCGTTTCCTATATTACTTTCTCAGCCAAAACCAATGACGGCAAACCGCACAAAGTTGAAATTTTATTCAATACATCAAGCAATCTTGCAGTAAACACTCCATCACAAGAAGTTCTTGCAGAAAAATATACCGCAGGAAACCTTTCTGTATTAAATGCGGGAACAACGTCTCAACCCGTACTAGAAAAGAAAGGAGATGATCTTAGAATAGATTGGGGATATTTATACGTAGCAGCACCTTCTAACTCAAACACAACTCAACTTATTGCCGATAATGATGCTGATGCTTTGAATATTTTTAAGCAATCTCACAAACAGAATACTGCTAAGCTAAACGGAAAACAATTATCATTAGGAACTATTATTAATCTGGGAACTACAAAAAACAACGCAGCAAAAATTTTAATAGGATACGATGACATTTATTCCATTCAATATTTTGGAACAAACCTTCGTCCGTGGTGGAACAGGGACGGAAAAAATAATATTGAAACCGTGTTGATGAATGCCAATGAAGATTATGCAAGCACTATGCTCAAATGTGATAATCTGGATAAACAAATTTATCAGGACGCGCTAAATGCGGGAGGTGAAGAATATGCCAAGCTTTGTGAAATGGTTTATCGGCAGGTAATGGCTGCACATAAATTAGTAGAAAGTCCTCAGGGGGAATTGTTGTGGCTTTCAAAAGAAAATTTCAGTAATGGTTGCATAAATACCGTAGACCTTACTTACCC
>JAEWWO010000129.1 GCA_023396345.1 Bacteroidota bacterium | reverse complement strand
GTGTTTCTTACAGTGGTATGTTACTGGCCAATGAAGCCAGCTTCGGAAGAAGAGCATTGCCTTCTTATAAATTTGAAAATGCCGCTGTTATAGTAAGTATTGGTGCTGACTTTTTAGGTACATGGATTTCTCCCGTAGAATACACAAGAGGTTACGCTAAAAACAGAAAAATCAATGAGAAAAGCCCGGCAATGAGTAAACATTTTCAGTTTGAAAGTGTATTGACTACTACCGGTGCAAGTGCTGATGAAAGATATTTATGTCGTCCTTCAGAATGGGGTGCCATTGCCAATGCTTTACAGGGTGCTTTAAATGGTCAGTCAGCATCTGTTGGAGATGCAAGATTGCAGGAAGGCATTCAGAGAGCTGCTAAAGCATTAAGTGAGAACAGAGGAAAAGCTCTTGTTGTTTGTGCCAGCAACGATGTTGCCGTGCAAACAACGGTAAATTCCATTAATCAGGCGATAGGAGCCAATGGAAGTACAATAGATTTCGGCAGAACAAACAATACTAAAAAAGGAATCGACGCTGATTTTGTTCAGTTGTTAAATGATATGAATGCAGGTGCCGTTAGAACATTAATCGTACATGGCGCTAATCCTGCATACACATGGCATAACGAAAAAGCTGTGAAAGATGCTTTTGCCAAAGTGCCGGTAACAGTTGCCTTAAATGAAAAGAATGACGAAACTACACAATTGTGTAAATACGTAGTTCCTTCACATAATTATCTTGAAAGCTGGGGCGATGCAGAAGCTGTAAGTGGCTCTGTATCTCTGTTACAGCCTACCATTAATCCTTTGTTTAAAACACGTCAGTGGGAAGACTCTCTTTTAAAATGGAGTGATAATCCTTTAACTTATGCGGATTTTATCAAGAATAAATACGCTGCTACATTAGGAGGCGATCAGGGCTGGTACAAAGCTTTGGCTGATGGTGTATTAAATCCTGTTGGAGGTGGTGTTACTTCTTCCATCAGCGATTCATTAAGAACTTTAGTGACAGATACATTAAGCGGTTCTGCCGCTGTAGCTGCTGTAGCTACGGCTACTACTACGGCTTATGCCACTGATACTGCTGCTACGGCAGCGCCTGCGGCAACTACCGCAGCAGCGACAACTACAGCTCCTGCCGGAAGCGGAAAAATTGAACTGGTACTGTATCAAAAAGTGGCTATTGGCGAAGGTCAGGGTGCTACTAATCCATACCTTCAGGAAATGCCGGATCCTGTAACTCGTTCCACTTGGGACAACTACATTATCATCTCTCCTGATTTTGCAAGAAAGAATCTGAACATAGATTTAAATAAAGAAGGTCAGGCTGACAGTTACGAAGTAAATCCAGAAAAAGAAATATTAAAAGTAACCGCAAACGGTAAATCCATAGAATTACCATTCCTGATTGTTCCGGGTACGCATCCCGATGTAATCGGAATAGCTGTTGGATATGGCAGATCTAAAGAAACCGGTAAAGCGGGTATTTACGGAAAAAATGCATATCCGTTAGCCGCATTAAACGGCAATACGGTTTCTTATACATTAACCGATGTTAAAGTAGAAAGAACGGGTAAAAAAAGCACAATTGCTCAGGTGCAGACGCACGACCGTTACGATCCTAAAACAGGCGGCGAAAGAAAAGAGATTATGAAAGAAATGTCTCTTGCTACTTTCAAACAGGATCCTCAAAAAATTCTTGCCGGCAGAGCACATGAATTAGCTCCATGGGGCGGATTGGAAAACTTTGAAAAAGAAGGAACATTGTATCCTTATCATGATAAGCCGGGTATTCACTGGGCGATGAGCGTAGACCTTAACTCCTGTACGGGTTGTGGAGCTTGCGTGGTAGCCTGTCATATTGAGAATAACGTGCCGATTGTTGGTAAAAATGAAGTAGCACGTTTCCACGATATGCACTGGTTGCGTATTGACAGATATTACAGCGGTGATATGGATAATCCGAAAGTGGTATTTCAGCCTTTGATGTGTCAGCATTGCGACAATGCACCTTGCGAAAACGTATGTCCCGTAAACGCAACAAACCACAGTTCTGAAGGATTGAACCAGATGGCATACAACCGTTGTATCGGTACAAGATATTGTGCCAATAACTGTCCGTATAAAGTACGTCGTTTCAACTGGGCTGATTATACAGGCTCCGACAGTTTCTCTGATAATCAGGATCAGAAACTGGTGGGTAAACTGGACGATATCGTAATAGATATGAATGACCACTTATCAAGAATGGTGTTGAATCCGGATGTTACAGTTCGTTCACGTGGTGTGATGGAAAAATGTTCATTCTGTGTACAACGTTTACAGGCAGGAAAATTAAAAGCAAAAAAAGAAGGAAGAACACTGAATACAGGTACTGATTTAGCTAAGGTTGATGTACAGACTGCTTGTCAGCAGGCATGTCCAAGTCAGAGTATTGTGTTTGGTAATATCAATGATTCTCATAGTGCAATATCTATTTTGCGCCATGATAATTCATTAAGAACATTCTTCTCTCTTGAGCAGTTACACGTTTTACCAAATGTGAATTATCTGGCTAAAGTTAGAAATACAGATGAAGTAGAAGTAAGCACTACACCCGCTGCTCCTGCCGCTCATCATTAATTTATAAAAATAATTTTTAGGTAATAAAAGAAGTTCAATGTCATTATTTAAGTACGAATCGGAGCTAAGAGAACCGCTGGTGAGGGGCGAAAAAAGTTATGCTCAAATTACTGAGGATATTGTAAAGCCCATTGAAGCCAAACCCACAAAATTGTGGTACATAGGTTTTTTTATTTCATTGGTATTGCTGCTATTAGGTGTAATCAGTGTAACGGTAGAAGTAATATACGGTACAGGTCAGTGGAACCTTAACAAAACCATCGGCTGGGGTTGGGATATCACCAACTTCGTATGGTGGGTAGGTATTGGTCACGCCGGTACACTTATATCAGCCATCCTGTTGTTGTTCCGTCAGGGTTGGAGAACAGCGGTGAACAGAGCTGCGGAAGCCATGACAATCTTTGCCGTAATGTGTGCGGGTCAGTTTCCGATATGGCACATGGGTCGTGTATGGCTGGCTTTCTTTACGCTGCCTTATCCAAACACAAGAGGACCATTGTGGCCAAACTTTGACTCTCCTTTGTTGTGGGACGTATTTGCCATCAGTACTTATCTTACCGTTTCTCTTTTATTCTGGTACACAGGTCTTATTCCTGACCTTGCTACCGTGAGAGACAGAGCAAAAACAAAATTCAGAAAATTAGTATACGGTATTACAGCTTTCGGCTGGACGGGTTCTGTAAAACACTGGCAAAGAAACGAAGCTTTGGCATTAGTGTTGGCAGGTTTGTCTACACCACTTGTACTTTCTGTACACACTATCGTATCTTTTGACTTTGCTACTTCGGTTATTCCCGGATGGCACACTACCATCTTCCCGCCTTACTTTGTTGCGGGTGCGGTATTCTCCGGATTTGCAATGGTGCAGACTTTATTGATTATTGTAAGAAAAGTAATGAATCTGCAGGATTACATTACTATCGGACACATTGAAGCAATGAATAAAGTAATTGTACTCACAGGGTCTATTGTGGGCGTAGCTTATCTTACCGAATTGTTTATGGCCTGGTATAGTGCCAACAGATACGAAGGGTATGCTTTCTTCTACAGCCGTGCCAATCTGTTCAGTCCATATGGATGGAGTTACTGGGGTATGATGTTCTGTAATGTGGTGAGTCCGCAGTTGTTCTGGTCAAGAAAACTGAGAAGAAATATATGGTTTACTTTCTTTATGAGTATTATCGTAAACGTAGGTATGTGGTTCGAGCGTTTTGTAATTATCGTAACCTCATTGTATAGAGATTATCTTCCTTCTTCCTGGTCTATTTATTATAGTCCTACCATTTGGGAAATAGGATTCTATCTGGGTACATTCGGATTATTCTTTACCTGCTTCTTCCTCTTTGCTAAATATGCACCGGTGATAGCTATTGCGGAAATTAAATCGATAGTGAAAACATCAGGGGATAATCATAAACTGGATGTGAATCATGTAGAAGAGGTAGAGCCTGAGAAATTTGTGCAGGAGTATGCACACCATTAGTCAGAGGATAGATAAGAGAGGATAGATGAGAGTGGAAAGTTGAAAATTGAAAATTGAAAATGGAAAATTGGGAGATGAAGAGTATTTTACCTTATCAAAGATGATAATTTGATAACAAGATAACTCGATAACATAATTTGCAATTTGTAATCTGCAATTTGTAATTTAATTAAAAAAGAGATTTAAGATAAAATATAAATATGGCAAAAAAGAAATTTGTAGTAGCCAGTTTTGATGATGAAGCTCCGTTGTTCGAAGCTGTTAAAAACGTGCGCAAGGAAGGCTACAAGCTTCACGATGTTTATACTCCATATCCTGTACATGGTCTTGACCATGCGATGGGATTAAGAGAAACCAGTTTGCACACAGCAGGGTTTATTTACGGTATTACCGGAACCATAACGGCTCTTGCCGGTATGGGTTGGATATTTGTAAAAGACTGGCCGCAGGTATACGGTGGTAAGCCGCATTTTGCATTACCTGCCTTCATTCCTATCACATTTGAGCTTACAGTTTTGTTTTCTGCGGTAGGTATGGTATTAACTTATTGCTGGCTTTGTCAGTTAGCTCCTTTTGTAAAAAAACATCATTTCAATTTAAGGTCTACCGACGATCAGTTTGTAATGGTATTGGAATGTACAGACGCTACAAAAGAAGACGAACTGGTAAACAGAATGAAAGAGATGGGAACTATTGATGTAAATGTACAAATAGCTGAACCCGGCTGGTGGTGGGGTCGCTACGACAAAGACGAACAATTGATAAAAGAACCTGAAGTGCCTGAAGAATGGGCAGCTTTAGACAATAAATAAAAAATTAAATAATTACTGATAAGTTATCCGCAATAAGGAATAATCTATCGGTAACAATATAAAAAATTAATAATTACGAATTACGAATGAAAAAATTATTAATCACAGCAATACTGATTACTTCAGGAATTACACTTATGGTGAGTTGCGGCGATGGTATAAAACGCGATCCGGGAAGAGTGTATATGCCGGATATGGCATACAGCCGTGCTTATGAAACATATGCCGAAAGAGATTCTAATGTATTTACTACAGATACCAACAAAGCGGGAAGATTAATATTTTATAACAATATGCCTGTACATGGTACAGTGTCAAGATCTGTAACGCCTGCTGATATTTTCCCATTACCAAAAGATTCAGTAGGAAGCTTTACAAACTATGAAGCCTCTAAAGCAATACCCAATCCTGAACCGCAGCTTACCGCAGCTCAGCTAAAAGAAACTGAACGTATATATTTGATTAACTGTGGAATTTGTCACGGAACTAAATTAGACGGAAACGGACCTTTGTATAACGGCGGAAACGGACCATTTATAGCTGCTCCAAAGAATCTGGCATCAGATCCGCTTATGCTGGCAATGCCCGACGGACAAATGTTTTATTCCATTACATACGGAAGAAACACTATGGGCAGCTACGCTTCGCAGTTAACCGTAAAACAGAGATGGCAGATTATTCATTATATCAGATCTGTACAGGAGGGGTCTGCAGCAACTGCTGAACCGGCAGCCGCACAGGATAGCGCAGTAGTGGCTTCCGTAAATTAAAAACTTAGAAAGTATAAATTATAATACAATAGCATTTAACACTCAATATAGTTAGAAATGGCATCTATTAAAACACAATTTGAAGTTCCCGGAAAAATGAAAACTTGGGCATTTGGTGTGCTGGGATTGGGAATTTTATTTACCATTATAGGATTTTTTACCCATTCAGGTGACGACCACGCAGGCGATATATTCTGGGGAACATTATTGTACAACAGTATTTACTTTACATTAATCTGTAATGCGGCTATGTTCTTTATTTGCGTATGTACGCTGGCAATGGGCGGATGGCAGATAGTATTTATAAGAGTGGCTGATGCAATTTCCAGAATGGTTCCCATTTTCGGTACAATTTTGCTGATTGTATTGTTGTATTTAATATTCTCAGGCAGTCACATTTATCACTGGAACGATCCTGCTGCCGTAGCACATGACACCATTCTTCAGCATAAAGTAGGATTCTTAAATATTCCTATGTTTGTTATATGGTCTATTCTCACTGTAGTTTTATGGGCGTTTTTAGGATACAGAATGCGTAAAACAATTGACCAGACTGATAATGAAAAAATGACTAAAGAAGAGGGCAGAAGATATATATACAAAAGTACCGTAAACGCTTCTTTGTTCTTAGTATGGTTTGCATTAACCGCAGGTTCTGTTACGCCATGGTTATGGCAAATGAGTATTGATTCCCACTGGTATTCTACCATGTACAGCTGGTACACATTTATCAGCAGCTTTGTAGCCGGAATAGCTTTGATAGTACTTTTTGTAATTTATCTTAAAAACAAAGGCTATCTTGAACTAACCAATCAGGAGCATCTGCACGATTTAGGTAAGTTTATGTTTGCGTTCTCTATTTTCTGGACCTATGTATGGTTTTCTCAGTATATGCTGATATGGTATGCCAACATTCCGGAAGAAACAGTTTATTTCAAACACAGAGTACAGGGGCCATACAGAGGAATTTTCTACATCAATCTTATTATCAACTTTGTTTGTCCGATTTTAATTTTGATGACCAGAGACTCTAAAAGAAACTACACAATCATGACCTTTATGGCAGTATTAATCATCTTTGGTCACTGGTTAGATTTTTATCAGATGATTATGGCAAGCATCAGCAAAGATCATGTAACCATCGGCTGGTGGGATTTTGGTATTGCCGCTATTTTTGTTGGATTAATTATTTTCTTTGTAGGAAAGTTCCTTGCATCGAAACCTTTGGTTCCAAAATATCATCCATTCTTAAAAGAGAGTATTATACACCATACGTAATATTTGTTTATTGAAATATAATTTAAGGTACGGTAAACTTTACTGTACCTTTTTTCTGTTTCTGAATTGCAGAATGAGTAACTTTATATGAATTTTACATGCGTAATAATTATGAATAATTCACTTCCTGTTGAAAACAAACCACAGCGTCTCGCATCTTTAGATGTAATGCGTGGTTTGATAATGATATTGCTTGCAGCCGAAAGCAGCAGAGTGTACATTGCTCTAAGGAATTTTAATTTTTCAGGCTTTGGAGAAAAAATTGTAGAGCAGTTTAACCATCACCCATGGAACGGCTTGTACTTCTGGGATTTAATACAACCCGCATTTATGCTGATGGCAGGCTCTGCCATGTATATTTCTTATTATTACAAAACAAAAAAAGGAATAAGCTGGTCGCAGAATTTCAAACATATTTTTATACGATGTGTAAAGCTTTTTTTTCTGGGAATAGTTATTCATTGCCTGCATGCAGGAAAGCCTGTGTGGGAGCTGTGGAATATATTAACGCAACTGGCAGTTACAACCATTATTGCTTATTTAATTATTCAAAAATCTTACTTATTGCAGTTTGTTGTATCTATTCTGCTTTTGGTTTTAACGGAAGTATTATACAGAACTTTTTCCTTGCCCGGTTATGACCAGCCCTTTGTTATGGGCCAAAATTTTGGCACCTGGATGGACATGATATTGATGGGTAAAATCAACGGAGACGGATGGGTTGCAATCAACATTATTCCAACGGCAGCACACACTATCTGGGGCGCAATGGCAGGAAAATTATTGATAGAGAACCGACCGGAATTCAGCAAAATAAAATGGCTGTTAGTTGCAGGTATTGCAGGTCTGGTTGCAGGCTATGGAATGGATATTGCCAACATTACACCCATAATAAAAAGAATAAGTACATCGTCGTTTGTGTTAGCTTCAGGAGGTTGGGTGTTATTAATACTGGCACTCCTGTACTGGATTACGGATATTTTAAAATACAATAAATATGCATGGATCTGCATAGTGGTAGGCATGAACTCTATATTTATTTATATGTTTTTTCAAACTGTAGGAGTTATGTGGTTCAACGGTGCTGTAGGAGTGTTTACCAATGGTTTAATGAGCTTTTTGGGTATTCCTGAAAACCTGATGTTGCTGATAACGGCTCTTATTGTTTTATTGATTGAATGGTATATTTGTTACTGGTTATACAAGAAAAAAATATTCTTTAAATTATAGATGATGGTAAATTAATATTTCCTTTTCTTTTGCTAAAAGATTAATTTCACCATCGAAATTCAACTATTCAAGTTCATGGAAAAATCTTCACAAACGATAAAATCAAAGTCAAATAAAAATCCGCTCAGGTGGATACCAACAGTTTACTTTGCAATGGGATTTCCCTACATTGCTCTTTCTCTTGTTTCTGTTATAATGTTCAAGGATTTAGGTATAAGTAATATAGAAATTGCAAAATATACTTCACTGCTTGTTATTCCCTGGTCTTTGAAACCGCTGTTTAGTCCTTTTATGGAGATATTTGGAACCAAAAGAAGTTATTTGATAATTACAGAAATAGTTAGTGCGCTTATGTTTGGTGCAATAGTAGTAAGTCTTCCTGTTCCTGATTTTTTTATGATAGCAATAGGATTGATGTTTGTTATTGCAATAAGTGGTTCGGTTCATGACATTGCAGGAGATGGCGTGTATATGGAGCAGTTGGATACAGACACACAGAGCAAATTTTCCGGATGGCAGGGAGCCTTTTATAATATGGCAAAAGTGCTTGCAAACGGAGGTCTTGTCTTTTTAGCAGGATGGTTAACGTCAAAGCTCGACTTTACTGTTGCACAGTCCTGGCAGATTATAATGGCTGTCAGCGGTATAATTATGCTGGGGCTTGCCATCTATCATCTGTTTTTTCTTCCTAAGGATGTAAAGAAAGAACAATCCGGAAAGTTAGGTGATAAATTAAAGGAATTACTTACTGTATTTTTAGGTTTTTTCACTAAGAAATATATCCTCTATTATTTATTTTTCATTATTCTTTATCGTTTTGCAGAAGGGCTGACAATGAAGATTGTTCCCCTGTTTCTGAAAGACGACATAAGTGCAGGAGGTTTAGGGTTGAGTAATGAACAATATGGATTGGTATATGGCACGTTTGGAGCATTAGCTTTTATAGGAGGTTCCATTGCTGCAGGACACTTTGTTTCTAAGTGGGGACTCAAGAAAACATTATTCATATTAGCCTTATGCTTTAATATCCCATTTGCAGTATATCTGTTTTTTGCAATTTTTCAGCCACAAAGTATCTGGCTTATAGCTTCGGGAATTGTATTTGAATATTTTGGATACGGCTTTGGATTTGTAGGGCTTATTTTATTTATGATGCAGCAAATAGCTCCGGGAAAACATCAGATGACGCATTATGCTTTTGCAAACAGTATTATGAATTTAGGAGTACTTATTCCGGGTTACATTAGTGGATATCTTAGTACTGAATCTTCTCAGATAGAACTGCTCAAAAAAATAAATCTTTCTTCACTTATTCCATCGCTCGATGGTTTATGGGGATATGAACTTTTTTTTATTTTTGTAATCTTATGTACTATCCCGGCTTTATTGATTACGTATTTCGTTCCTTTTACTTACGATGACACAAAATCTAATTAAAATATATTATAATAATGACAAATAAAATTACCATTCCCTGGCAGGACAGACCAGCAGACAGCAACGATGTAATGTGGCGCAATAGCAACAATCCTGTAATTGACAGATATCATATACCTACATCCAACAGTATTTTCAACAGTGCGGTTGTGCCTTTTGAAGATGGTTTTGCAGGTGTGTTCCGTTGCGACAACAAAGCTGTACAAATGAATATCTTTGCGGGTTTCAGCAAAGATGGTATCAACTGGGATATCAACCATGAACCTATAGTAATGCAGGCAGGAAATACAGAAATGATAGAATCTGCTTACAAATACGATCCGCGTGTAACATTTATTGAAGACCGCTATTGGGTTACCTGGTGCAATGGTTATCACGGACCAACTATAGGGATTGCCTACACATTTGATTTCAAAGAATTTTTTCAGTGCGAAAATGCCTTTTTACCTTTCAACAGAAACGGGGTATTGTTTCCACAAAAATTCAATGGCAGATACGCCATGCTAAGTCGTCCGAGTGATAATGGTCATACGCCTTTTGGAGATATCTATATCAGCTTTAGTCCTGACATGAAATATTGGGGCGAACACCGCTGCCTAATGAAAGTAGCTCCGTTTGATCAAAGTGCCTGGCAATGTACCAAGATTGGAGCGGGTACCGTACCCTTTCTCACAAAAGACGGCTGGTTAATGTTTTATCATGGCGTTATCAATACTGCTAATGGTTTTCGTTATTCTATGGGTGCTGCTGTTTTAGACAAAGATAATCCTGAAAAAGTATTATACAGAAGCAAACCTTATTTACTGGCACCCGCAGCTCCTTATGAATTGGCGGGCGATGTGCCAAATGTAGTGTTTCCCTGTGCAGCATTGGAAGACGGAGAAAAAGTAGCAGTATATTACGGTGCGGCAGACACCTCTGTTTGCATGGCATTTGGGTATATTGATGAGATTCTTGATTTTGTAAAAAATGATTCGCTGTAAATGTTTATTTGTTGATTTGTGTAGGTGTTTAGGTGTTATCAAGTTACGTTGTTATGAGGTTATGTTGTTTATTTATCGTTCTGAACGTAGCGTAGCGAAGAATGTGCAACGGCCGGGTTATTACGGATTATAAATCCTATGATAGGTTCTCGCTCATGGAAATGACGAACAGACGGAGAGCGTTATTGCGAGGGTTTTCAAGCGCAGCATTGAAAACACGAAGCAATCTCTGTTTTTCGTTTATCCCTGTTGAGGTTTTTTAAGGGTTATTTTCCTTCTATCAATTGAATTTCCTCCGCCGTGAACTCATACAATTTATACACAATTTGATTAATTTTATTTTCTGCGTAGGCAATTCTGTTTTCAATCATTTCTTTTTGACCGGGCAAGGTTGTATGCTGTTTCTCTTTATTGAGTTGTAAAAGTTGGTCAACAAGTTGGATAATTTCGTTTTGTTGTTGAACTAATTGTCTATGTCCCAACCGAGGGCTTTCCAAAACGGATCAATAAAATCGCGTCTGGTTTGTGTTTCATTGTATTGAGTTTGTTTATAAAATTCTTTTTGTTCGTCAAATCTTTCTACCAACGATTTTATTTTGTCAAGTGCTACCTGTTTTTGCATCGGTTTATTAAATTAAGGGTTGCGTTGTGTTTGGGTTGCTTTTATATCCGAAAATTTAAAATTTTAAACTGTATTCTGTCAACATTATTAAAATACCAAATATACTCACTTTTCTATTTCTATAAAAAACGACCGCACACTCAAAATTTTAATAAAAAAAATAACAATTTTTTTCTTCTGTATTCAATTTTTTCTTTTCTTTACCAAAAATATGATATTTGTCATGAAACTGTCTGATGTAAGTCTTTTATTATAAAATATCATATATGTATAAAATTGTTTGGTAATATTTTAATATAAAAAGGTATTTATTAAATACAACGTTTAGAAAAGAGATAAATAATATATGTCAGTTCTACTTGCGGTAACCGCCATTTTAATGTTGTTTTTTGTAATTTTTCAAATTGCAAAAGCAGGAGAATATGTATCCATTTTAAGAGGAAAGGAAAAGTCTTTCAGAGACGGCAATCGTGTCAATGCAAAATTGATGATTGCTTTCTTGGTTTTAGGATTGATAGGTGTATATGCTTGTCATAAGTTGCTGTATGATAAGACTTTGTTTGCTCAGGGTTCTTCCAGTATTGAAGGAGAAAGAGTAGATTCCATGCTTATAATCACTACTATTATATGTATGATTGTATTTGTGATTACGCAGATTTTACTTTTCTGGTTTTCTTATAAATACCAGTACAAAGAAGATCGTAAAATTAAGTTTCTTCCGCACAACAATAAGCTGGAAATTATATGGACAGTAGTTCCTACAATTGTTTTAACCGTATTGATAATCTTTGGTTTACGCAGTTGGTTTTTATTTACCGGTGAGGCGCCAAAAGGTGCGCTGGAAGTAGAAATTACAGGTAAACAATTTGGCTGGATTATCCGTTATCCGGGAGCGGATAATGTATTTGGTAAAAAATATTTTAAAAATATTGATGCAACCAATTCTTTAGGTCTTAACTGGACTGATAATGCAGAGTTTAATCAGAAAGCCGATCCTGCCGCACAGGACGATATTGTAGTGGAAGGTACTATGATGATTATAAAAGGAAGACCCGTAAAATTCATCATTGGTTCAAGAGATGTAATACACAATGTAGGTTTACCGCATTTCAGATTAAAGGCTGATGCTGTTCCCGGTACGCCTACCACGCTTTGGTTCACACCAAAATACACAACGGAAGAGATGAAGGTGAGAACCGGCAATCCTAATTTTGCTTACGAAATTGCCTGCGACCAAATGTGCGGAAATGGACACTACTCCATGAAGGCAACCATTTTGGTTGTAGACGAAAAAGAATACAACGAAAAAATTGCAGCTATGTCGCCGGCTTATAAGCTGGCCTATCCTGACCCGGATACTCAAACCAATATGCCGGCACAGTTTGCCGATTCTGTGGCTACAGAGTTAGTAATTGACAGCACTGCAACAGCAAAAAAATAAAACTAATAAAAATTCACTTTTAACCGAAGTTAGAGACAAGATAAAACACAAGATTTATGAGCAATACTGCGACACCAGCTTTACAAAGTGATTTATGGACTGCCCAGCATCCCGAAGCAGGTCATCATCATCCTCATGAAAATTTTATAACAAAATATATATTCAGCCAGGATCATAAAATGATTGCCAAGCAATACCTTATTACAGGTATTATATGGGCTATTTTAGGTGGATTGATGTCGGTGCTTTTCCGTTTACAGTTGGGTTTTCCCGATTCATCTTTCCCGATTCTTGAAACATTAATGGGTAAATGGGCAAAAGGCGGAAGGCTCACGCCTGACGCTTATTATGCGCTGACTACCATACATGGTACCGTACTTATTTTCTTTGTATTAACGGCAGGGTTGAGTGGTACATTTGCCAACTTTCTTATTCCGTTACAGATTGGTGCGAGAGATATGGCTTCTCCGTTTATGAACATGCTGAGTTACTGGCTGTTTTTTGTAGCCGGAATTGTAATGCTTGCATCTTTCTTTGTAGAAACAGGTCCATTTGCAGGAGGGTGGACGGCTTATCCGCCATTGAGTGCCCTCGGCGAAGCCTCAATCGGCTCACGGGTGGGCATGGATTTGTGGATGATATCGCTTATTCTTTTTGTGGTATCGCAGTTGCTGGGCGGACTTAACTATATTTCTACTGTATTGAATATGCGTACCAAAGGAATGAGCATGAACAGAATGCCGTTAACCATTTGGTCGCTTTTCCTTCAGGCAATATTGGGTGTACTTTCTTTCCCGGTATTATTTGCAGGCTTTATATTATTGATTTTTGACAGACACTTTGGTACAAGTTTTTACTTGTCTGATATCTTTATCAACGGTATGGCTTTGTCTCACGAAGGAGGTAATGCAATTTTATACCAGCACTTATTCTGGTTCCTTGGTCACCCTGAAGTTTATATTGTAATACTTCCGGCAATGGGACTGGTTTCTGAAGTAATGTCAGTAAACGCACGCAAACCTATATTCGGTTATACCGCCATGGTATTGTCTATGTTTGCCATTGTGATTCTTGCCTTTCTTGTGTGGGCGCATCACATGTTTGTAACAGGACTGAATCCGTTCCTCGGATCTATATTTGTATTGTTAACTTTATTAATTGCCGTGCCATCTGCCATTAAAGTATTTAACTGGCTCACCACACTCTGGAAAGGTAATATTCGTTTTACAACGCCTATGCTTTTTGCTATAGGGTTTGTAAGCCTGTTTATTTCAGGAGGTTTAACGGGTATTTATCTGGGTAATTCGGCAATCGACATTCATTTGCACGATACCTATTTTGTAATTGCACACTTCCATCTGGTAATGGGTGTAGCTGCATTCTTCGGAATGTTTGCAGGGGTGTATCACTGGTTCCCTAAAATGTATGGCAGACACATGAACAAGAGTTTAGGAGATATACATTTCTGGATTACTTTAATAGGTGCTTATCTTATTTTCTGGCCAATGCACTACGAAGGCTTTGCAGGTATGCCAAGAAGATATTACGACTACAGCAACTGGGAAAGCTTTAAGCAATTTGCAGAGCTAAACAAATTTATATCGATAGTGGTGTTTATAGTATTTGCAGCGCAGTTTTTATTCCTTTACAACTTCTTCTATTCTATTTTCAAAGGCAGAAGAGTAAGAAGCACAAACCCATGGGATGCCAACACGCTGGAGTGGACAACACCTATCAATCCGGGAC
>JAEWWO010000015.1 GCA_023396345.1 Bacteroidota bacterium | reverse complement strand
ATTAAAACCTATCCGGAAAATGTTTTTGTACGGCAAACTTTTGGTACATTGGGCACTACCATTATCTACAGAGACTTCAGAGAAATATGTAAAATACAGGATTGTAAAGCCGACCTTACCGCTCTTTCATTTTTTAATATAATTATTTTAGACAATGAAGTGGAGTTTACATTTTTCGGCAATAGTAAAATATATTCTTCTATGTATGATGTAAGTTATTATGTAGCACCAAACCACGCAATAACTACTGCTGACGGTAGAGCATATAACGAAATTAATTATGCGTATCCCAACAATACAGTTTATATAAAAACTAAAAGATTTGAGAAACCAAAAATAACTTATAATTATTTAGCTTATCCTGAAGCTGTATTTGACTTTGAGGGAAAAGTTGTAAATGCCAAAACAAAGGAAGCAGTTGAGTCTTACTATGATTGGGCATTTATTGAATTCAGAAATTTTATGATAAGCAAACTGAAAAAATAAAAAGCATTGTTCTGCGAGGCGTCCTCGCCTCGCAGCATATTCTATCGCCTCCGGCGATTATGCACAAAATTTAAGAACCTCTGTTCTCAAATTCTGCTTTTACTGCATCAAGATGATTAATGAATTTTTGAATGTCAGGATCGTAGCCATATTTTATATCACTCAATTCCTTACCTTCTAAATCAAGAAACATATACAACGGTTGCGCATTAAAGCCAAATCTGGTGATTTCATAATCCAGATTCTTATCGCCTACATTGGTAATTTTTCTTCCGTCTGTAGCGGTGTATACCTGATCAGGAGGAAGATTTGTTTTTTCATCAACATACAAACTGATTAATACAAAATCGTTTTTCAATCTTTTTAGAACTTCCGGATCACTCCATACTTCGTTTTCCATCTTACGGCAATTAGCACAAGACCATCCGGTGAAGTCAAGCATTACAGGTTTGTTTAAAGCTTTTGCCGCAGCCATTCCTTCGTCTAAATCAAAATAAGCTGTCAGTCCAAAAGGCACATGCAATTTGTCTGTATACAACTTCGGATGTGCTGCCTGACCCGTTCCTGAGCTCATAGTTGTTGTGTTTGAGCTTTGTCCTATCTGATATTGCAATTTATGTAAATCAAAATCCTGTGTAGATGCCGGTGGAAATATTCCGCTCCAGAATTTCAACGGAGCTCCCCACATACCCGGCAGCATATACAAAGCAAATGAGAAACTTGCTATGGCAAAGAACAAACGCGGCACACTGATATATTTTAAATCGCTGTCGTGCGAAAATTTTAATTTACCTAATAAATATAATCCCATCAACACGGCAAGAACAATCCAGATAGCAAGGAAAACTTCTCTGTCTAAAATCCCCCAGTGATACTGCAAATCTACCATAGACAAGAACTTCAATGCCAATGCCAGTTCTATAAAACCAAACACTACTTTAACCGTATTGAGCCAACCTCCACTCTTTGGCAAACTGCTAAGCATAGAAGGGAATAAAGCAAATAAAGTAAATGGTAGAGCCAGTCCGGCACTAATACCAAATATACCGGCTACCGTACTCCATGAACCGGCAGAACTTGCTTCGGCAAGCATGGTGCCCACAAAAGGACCGGTACAGGAGAAAGAAACTATAACCAATGTAAGCGCCATAAAGAATATTCCCATCAATCCGCCTTTGCGTGCTTTATCGTCCGTTTTATTTGCCCATTTACTTGGGAGTGTAAGTTCAAAAGCACCAAAGAAAGAAATAGCAAACACCAAAAAGATTAAAAAGAAAATAATATTCGCAACTGCACTGGTTGATATTTCATATAATATTTTATCGCCAAAAAGTTTGGTAATAATTAATGTAGGAATAGTATAAATGGCAATGATTGAAAGAGAATAAATAATTGCATTGCGTACTCCTTGTGCTTTGCTGCTGCTTTTTTTAAGAAAGAAACTTACTGTTACGGGTATCAGCGGAAATACGCAGGGCGTAAACACCATTGCCAGTCCTACCAAAAAACCAATGCCCAGCAATTTCCAAAAAGAGGAATCTGCTGCCGGAATAGTAGAAGTTGCAGTTGGTGCCGCTGCGGATAAAGTTGTATCGGCTGAATTGTTGTCGGTAACTGTTGCGGCAGCAGGGTCATAAACAGCTATTATTTCTTCTTCTCCACTGGGAAAATCTTCGCCCTGTTTTGCCAGCCAGGTAAGATTACCTTTTACGGTTACAGCTTCCGTAATGTTATGCAGAGGAATGATAAAAGTTGCTTCATCTGTATAATAGCGTACAGTCATACCAAGTGTAGGATCTTCTGCTGTTTGCAAATTGCCTGTTTCCTGCACAGAATCAGCCTGCGCACGCAAGCTTTCATCCAGTTCTATCAAAGATGCAACATCATCTTCTCCCGTTTTTTTTGTTGAAAACAACTGTACTCCTTCTGCTATATCGGCAACAATTTTAAGCTGCGCAGAGGTATCATTTACTTTCTCTACATTGTAAGAAAACTGTACAGGTTGCTGTTGGGCAAATACATTTAAACCGACTAATAAAAATAATAAAGAAAAAATTGAAGCTATAATTCTGTTCATGATATGTATACTTAAATAAAATAAATAAGTCTGCTAATTTAAGCAGACTTATTAAAAATATATCGCAAAGTTAGTTAATTATTGCAACTTAACAGCAACCGTTTTAGTTGTAGGCGGTAAACATTTATGATCGTCACAAACCATATAATCAATGTTAGCATTGATAGTGGTCTTAGCATTTCCTTTTACTTTTACCAATTGTACAAACTTTACATCGCCATCGAAATATAAAACGTTGGTTTTAAAATTTTTGTCATATACTTTTTTCAGACTTCCCACTTCTCTTGTTTTTCCCACAGGAGTTACAAGGGGATTTTTCGAAAATTCAATTGTTGTAGGCGAAGGTCCTCCGTCAGGTGTATTCTGAGAATAAATATGCCACGGACTTGGAACTTTTGCCGTAATAGTTATTTCATAAACGCCGGTACCTTTCTTTACAGCAGAAGACGTAAAACTTACCGGACTGCTTTGAGCGTAAGTAAACAGGGCAAAAAATGTTGCTAAAAATGTCAATACAATGTTCTTCATGAGTGTTTTATTTTGATTTTTTTTAAAGATGAAAATTTTCTTTCATCCGAATTTTCAAATTTTGAATTCAGTACGTATTTGATATGAATTGATAAACAAGGTTTAAACACCTGTATATTAATCAATTTTTAAAATCAGAGCAAAAATAACGAAAAACAATAACCTCAGTATAATTTTAAGATAATATATACTTTTCAATAAACGGATAAAAACAGGCAAGAAACAATATCCAGAACACAAGCGCAGAAACTATTTTAGAGCGATTATTGATAAAGAAATTAGAAGCTATAGCAGCCGTAGGCGCAAGAATCACAAGCAGCGTTTCATAAGAATAATTTTTAAGAAGAAATATACCTAAAGGTGCTATCAGTAAAATGGTATACAACATAGACCACCCTTTGCGCGAAATAATCATCATATTATTAAGCCGTAACATCACACTTCCGGCAATAATCAACAATAGTATCAAAGAATAACCTATAATTATATGATTGCTCTTTTCTAAAGAGGGAATTTCCCAGCCAAACTGAGGTACAAATTTTAAAATTCCCGGCAAATTATCTGTCAGATAAAAATAAGCAAAACCAAAATAGAAAGGCAAAACTAAACCTAACAGATACAGTAAAATATTTCTGATTTGAAAAGGTGTAAAAGATATAATGCTGATAAGCATCACAAGTGTAAGAAACATTAATGGCGGATAAAACAGCACGGTAAGTCCGGTTACAAACCCAATAGTAAAGCACTGTGCGGTCTTGCTTTCCACCTGAGGAAGTTTTAATGCCAGCGCAAAAAGCCAGATAATAAAAAAGTTGGAAATCAAAGCCGGAGAGATATTACTCCAGTAAGGAAACAATCCTGTAAAAAGTATATAGGTCATCGCAGGCAAAAAGCCATTGGAAACCATTCTGTGGTTCTGCAATATATAATTTAGACGAATAGCCTGAAGTAATACAATTACGTGATAAATAAAAGAAAGAAATACTTCAGGAGTATTGGGTAATCGTGAAAACAAGTAACCTGATAAACCCGAATCACTTTTAAAAAAAAGCTCTGGCGGCTGTAGCAAAAAAGTAACATGCACAAACAGGCTGAGCAATGCCAGCATTAAAACTGAAGAACCTGACTTTTGTTTAAATAAAGAAACCAAGACTTGTTTTTTGACAAATGTAAATGATAAAAGCCATGTTACAGAAGAAATATTCTTACTAAAAAAGAAAACAATTTTCAGCTTGTATTTTCAGCCTCTTATCTTCTGGAATAGTTAGGTGCTTCTTTTGTAATTTCTACATCGTGTGCATGGCTCTCGCGCATACCGGCATTGGTGATTTGTACAAAAGTTGCCTGTTGCAGTTCTTTAATATCTTTTGAACCAGTAAGCCCCATCCCTACGCGCAGACCACCAATATATTGAGCTACAATTTCAGACACATGACCTTTATACGCAACCCTGCCCTCAATTCCTTCGGGAACCATTTTTTTAGCATCTCTTACTTCTTCCTGAAAATATCTGTCACCACTGCCCTGCGTCATTGCACCAATACTGCCCATGCCGCGGTATTGTTTAAACTTTCTTCCTTCAAAAATAATGGTTTCACCGGGACTTTCTTCTGTACCTGCAAACACGCTTCCCATCATAGTTACATTAGCACCTGCAGCCAAAGCTTTTACCATATCTCCGGTATAGCGTATACCACCGTCCGCAATAACGGGTATACCCGTTTTTTGCAAAGCACCCGCTACATCCATAATGGCGGAAAGCTGAGGGACACCTGCACCTGCAACAATTCTGGTAGTACAAATAGAACCCGGACCAATGCCTACTTTTACCGCATCGGCTCCTGCGGCTACTAATGTTTTTGCACCTTTGGCGGTTGCCACATTTCCGGCTATTACTTCTAAATCTTTTATGTTAGATTTCAATTTTTTCAAAGCTTCCACTACACCTTTACTG
>JAEWWO010000008.1 GCA_023396345.1 Bacteroidota bacterium | reverse complement strand
GAACCACACCGTCGTTATTGCCATCTCCTCTGCTGCCTGTTCTTCCGCCGCCTCTGCTTTTACAGCTTTGCAAAGCACTCAATGCCAATGTTATCAGCAGAAAAAAAATTACAAATCCATTCAATCTTTTATACATCAGTTACCTGTTTGCTGTTGATAGTGTTTTTATTTATCTTTTTTATTTTGATATTAATCCACACAAGTCATATGCATACTTATGCTTAACAGTAACTTATAACGAAATGTTACAATCATTTATTGTTTAATATATGTATCTTATTGAAAGTTTTTTAAAGGCTGAAGCTATGCACTTTTTACATTAGAACAAATTCATTTTTAATAAGTTAATTCTATTATATGATTTATTTTGGTTAATGTTTGAGGTAAGGTAACAGATGTAATATTATTTTTAGACGCAAAGCTAACAGGCGTACGGCTGTCAAAGTTAACGGCTGACTTTATTTTTTGTGGAAGTGAGATTTCGAGTTTCCCATCTTCCGGAGCAGTCAGAATATGTAAATAAATTTTATTTCCTTTTGTAGTAGCAACACCCCATTGCTGCGGTGTTAGCACATTTCCGCGTGTGCCGTAAATTGTTTCGCCGTATTTTGAAGTCCATTTACCTACCTCTTCTAAAGTGCTTGTAAACTCAGGTTGCACTCTGCCATCGGGCATGGGACCTATGTTTAATAAAAGATTTGCATTACGTCCGGCTGCGCCTACGAGATAATGAATCACCTGTTCAGGAGTTTTGTACAATGTATCTGTAAGGCTGTAACCCCAGGATTTACTAAGTGTTTCGCACGTTTCCAGCGGTAAACTTGATGCAGCCTGATAGCTATAACCCGATTTATTTTCGCCGGGTAAATCGCGCTCAAACATTTGAAAATCCTCTCCTGCAATGGGGTCTAAATGATGATTGTTGCCTATTAAGCACTGTGGTTGCAGGCGGTGAATTAAACTGTAAATTTCATCGTATCTCCAGTCAAGCCTTGAAGAGCGGTCTTCGTGTCCTTCAAGATTGGTCTGATCCCAGTGACCATCAAACCAAATAGCAGATACCTTTCCGTAATTAGTGAGGATTTCAGTTAACTGTGCTTTCATAAATTGGAGATAACTGTCGTAATCTGTCTTTGCAGTTCTGCCGGAATGCTGTCCGGTTCTGCCTGTTTCGTGCGGATAATCGTCTCTGTACCAATCGAGCGTAGAATAATAAAAACCGAGTTTCATATTCTGGCGCTCGCACTCCTCTGCCAGCATTTTCATAGCGTCTTTACCATAGGGCGTATTGGTAATTTTCCATTCAGATTGTTCGGTATCCCAGTTGCTGAAACTATCATGATGACGGCTTACAAAAATGATGTATTTCATGCCTGCTTTTTTTGCCAGGCTTACCCATGTTTTAGCGTCAAAATCCTGCGGATTAAAATAATTAATGAGATTCTTATATTCATGTACACGTATTTTTCTGTTGTTCATTACCCACTCGCCATCTCCCAATACACTTGAAGCGCCCCAGTGAATAAACATACCAAACTTATCGTCTCTGAAAGCTTCTCTGGCTTTAAGATTTTCGGGAGTAGGAACGTATTTATCCTGTGCTGAAAGTTGCATACAAAAAAGAAGTGCGAAGAAGAAAAAGAAACAACGCATAGTATAATTTATTTTGATAATGAATAAGTATATCTGTTACTGTTACAAATATACATTATCCTGTCAAGGATTGGTAACAAAAAAATCTCCGTATGCACGGAGATTTTGATAAGTTTGTTTTGCAAAAAATTATTTTGCTGCTGCTTCTTCCTGACGTAATTGTCTGGTCATTACAACAGAAGCTACCGGAATACGTAATGGATTCATTATTTCCATGTTTTCAACTTTTACATCTTCTACACGGATGTTACCATTTACCTGCAGGCTAGAGATATCAACCTCAATGGCCTCTTTTAAATCCTTAGGATAGCATTTTACTTTCAACACTTTCAATTTGTGTATCAGTCTACCGCCGGCTCTTACACCCGCAGAGTTTCCTACCAGTTTAAGCGGAATAGAAGCGATTAGTTTTTTGTCGTCAACCAGTTCCAGTAAATCTACGTGGATTAAGTTGTCTTTTACTTTGTCGAACTGTAAATCTTTGATGATGGTTTTATAAGTTTTTCCATCAACATCTACTTCTGCCAACTGGAATTTGCTGGTGTATACCAGGGGTTTTAGGTCTTTTGCAGAAGCATAGAAATTTACTTCATTTGCACCCCCGTAAATTACACCAGGTACATTTTCCTGAGAGCGAATTTGGCGGGTGGATGCTTTGCCGGTTCCGGTCCTCAGGTGACCTTTGATTGTAATTGTTTTCATTACTTTTTATGTTTTATTATGAATAAAAGTTTATTTAATCACGTGCCTCAACTGAGAGTGTATAAATAAACTGGTTATACTTTTATTTTCGTATGCGTTTTTAATGGCAATAGCCATTAAATCTGCCACGGATACTACTTTTATTTTATCTGTTTTTTTCTTCAGTGGTATAGTATCACAAACCACTAATTCTTCCAGCACACTGTTTTCTATTGTTTCGTATGCAGCTCCGCTTAATATCGGATGTGTACACAATGCTCTTACGCTTTTTGCTCCCTTATCTTTCAGCAGTTGTGCAGACTTGGTAAGCGTTCCTCCTGTATCGATAATATCATCAATCAGAATGATTTCTTTATCCTGCACATCACCAATTACCACCATGCTGGCTATTTCGTTTGCACGTTTTCTGTGCTTATCGCAGATAACCATTTCTGCATCAAAATAGCTGGCTATTTCCCTTACTCTTTTAGTGCTTCCCACGTCGGGGGCGGCAAAGGTAAGAGATTTTAAGTTTAAATGTTCAATATAAGGGATAAAAATTGCCGAACTGTCTAAGTGGTCAACCGGAATATCAAAAAATCCCTGAATTTGCGCAGCATGTAAATCCATCGTAATCACCCTGTCTGCTCCGGCAGCTTCCAGTAAAGTTGCTACCAGCTTAGCTCCTATTGCCACACGCGGACGATCTTTTCTGTCCTGACGGGCAAAGCCGTAATAAGGAATTACAGCAATAATTCTGTTGGCACTGGCTCTCTTGGCTGCATCAATCATCAGCAACAATTCCATAAGATTATCAGTAGGTGCAAAAGTACTCTGTACCAGAAAAACGTAATCGCCTCTGATACTTTCTAAGAAAATGGGCTGAAACTCGCCATCACTAAACTTTTGCAACTTTATCTGCCCTAATCGGGTGCCGAATTTTTCAGCTATTTTAGTAGCCAGTTCAATAGAACCGGTACCGGAAAAGATTTTTACGGAAGGATTTATCATCTAAAACAATTATAGACTTGAATTGTGTATGAATAAGTGGCAAAGATACTTTTATACATGCATAAAAATAAATTTTTCATTAATTTTATCTTTACTATACTTATTAAGCATGAGCAAAATCTCTATTAAGAACTGGGCAGAGGATGACCGTCCGCGGGAAAAGCTGCTGGCAAACGGAGCAGCCGTATTGAGCAATGCTGAAATACTTGCCATACTTATCAACAATGGAACACGTGATTTGTCGGCCATTGATGTTACAAAAAATCTGCTGAACAAGGTGGATAATAGTCTCACCCGACTGTCTAAAATGACAGTTCAGGAAATTTTGCAACTGAAAGTTAAAGGCATAGGACAAGCTAAAGCCGTGAGTATTGTAGCTGCATTGGAACTATTAAACAGAAAAAATAAAGAAGAAGCCGATGCTAAATTTATAAATAACAGTACGGATGCTGCCAACTATCTGCGCCCGATATTGCAACATCTGCAAAAAGAGGTGTTTGGTGTAGTGTACGTAAATCAGGCAAATAAAATTATTCATTTTGAAATAATAAGTCAGGGAGGCATCACCGGAACGGTTGCGGATCCGAGAATAATTTTCAAAAATGCGTTTGCACACAATGCCACAGGCATAATCCTTGCACACAATCACCCCAGTGGCAGCCTGAAACCAAGCATTGCCGATAAACAATTGACCGATAAAATAAAATCTGTTTCTGTATTTATGGAAATTCGCCTGCTTGACCATATCATCATCAGCGAAAATGGCTACTATAGTTTTTCTGACGAAGGCAAGATTTGATGGAATGGGTTAATGAGCAATGACTGAAGCTATTATTGTGTATTTGTGGAGATGTGGAGATGTTTAATTGTTAAGCAAAAGTCTCGTTTGTAATAGGATAGATAACGAAGCAATCTTCAAAAATATAAACTATTTCAGAAGATTGCTTCGTTATTAAACTTTGCTTTATTTCTCGTAGTGACGAAGAGTTAAATAAAGCCTAATTATTTATTATTGCCTAACGGCTTCCTTAATACCTAAGACTTTAGTAGTTCCGTCTTTATCTACTTGCGACAATCTGATGAATAGCTTTTCTGTAGCATGTTCCTCTTCCAATGCCATATTTTTGTTGCAGGCATACATAGTTGCTATCAGCGCAATGGCTGCTAAAGCTGCTACAAATCTGTATTTTTTATTGGGCACAAAGCCTATCAACAGCAGGGAGAGAGCGGTTACAGCCAGGGCTGTACTCAACGGTATGGTAGCTGCATAGTCTATACCTGCACTACTGTTACCGTTTTCTGCTTTACTCTGTATAGTGGCAATCTTTTGCCAGCCGTCAATTCCTGTTTTAGATACTTCTATTATAAATTCTTTGTTGTTGATCTCTGTGATGGTATTCCATTTTACAAATAAATTGTTGTCTTTAATAGATGCAGAGAAATTACCGAAAGTTACGGGTGCTGCTGCGCCGCAGGTAGCAAAATAAAAATCTCCGTTGATGGTCCAGCCTTTCTCATTTACCAGTTTATCATGAGCTGCCTGTGCAGAACTGTTGTAGAACATACCGTCTGCGCCAAGGGTCCTGTAATTTGGTGTAGTAGTGGCATTTGCCCATCCATTTAATGTAGCAGAGTAATTGGCGCAATCCATTCCGGAACCTATTAGCATATCATTCATAGAGGAAATACTGGAAAGATTCCAGTTGGCTAATGACTGGTTAAAGGCATTTGCTCCGTTAAACATAGAATACATGTTTGTTACATTCTGTGTATTCCAATTGCCGATGGGCTGGTTAAAGGCTGAAGCAGAGGAAAACATAGAAGACATGTTTGTTACATTCTGTGTATTCCAGTTGCCGATGGGTTGGTTAAAGGCTGAAGCAATGAAAAACATATAAGACATGTTTGTTACATTCTGTGTATTCCAGTTATTAAAAGAACTGTTTCCTATTAAATTATACGCTCCTCTAAACATATTACTTAAATCTTTTGCATTGGTTAAGTCAGGCACGTCGGTTGCAGTTACATCCATATAGAAACAAAGATAAAAAGCTGATTTTAAGGAAGCCCATTGTATATTGCCCCATTGTCTTACATATCTTAAATTATCTCTATTAGCTGGATAGGTATTTGCATTAAACCCAATAAACACACCGCTTCCATTACTCGCTTTTATACGGTAGGTGCCACTTGTGGGTAAGGTAATGTTTTGCCCGCTCACGGCATTGGTAATGGTACCCGTACTTGCAGGGTTGTTTACATTTTCCCATACCAATGTATAGCCGCTACCTATACCGGGAAATTGTAATGTTGTGCCGGATATTTGCCATTCAGTAATAAATTCGTTCTGTGCTTTCAACATTAAAAAGCTACAAAAAGCTATGAGAGTAAGGAGTAATTTTTTCATCTGTTAATATTTTTAAGGTTAAGGATTATTGCAGATAATTTTGCTGAATTAACTGAATTGCTTTATCATTAAGGTTATTTTTATCATACCCTAATACACTCAATGTGGAGTAAGGAATAACCACAATTTTTATCCTTGATATTCCGGTAGAGGATTTTACATCTTCCATGCTTGTCCAATCTGTAGAATTGGTATTTGAAAGAAGACTTTTTCACACTTTTATAAAAGCACCGGTCATAGTACCATTACTTTTGGCTAACTGAAAGGATGAATTAAAATTAACACCTAAGTAATTGCTGTGTGTAGTTCCAGCCTGAGACCAATAGCTAACAGTTCCATACGTAGTTTCTATAAAGCCTAAGATCAATCCATATTCTGCTTCAAAAGAATTTATATAGAAACTTCCGCTAAAAAAGAACCTAAAGAAACCAGACTGAGGTTGTTCCGTATAGTAATAATTCCATGGATTGCCAAACATATATGTTCTTACATTTGCATCTTTACCATTTACTCCATCTTTACCATCTACACCATCTCTGCCTCTCAATAACAGTCCGGGACCCCAGCTTGTTGCTGTTTTAGGTCCATAAAGTAGATAACTATTTTTGTCTAAATAATAATCTCCTACTTCTCCTAAAGTAACAGAAGGCGAGCCAAATCCACTTAATAATGGAGTTCCATTTTTACCGTTAGTGCCATCTTTTCCATTAATACCATCCTTACCGTCCTTGCCGTTAGTGCCATCTTTTCCATTTGTACCATCTACTCCTTTCATACTAAAACCTGTTCCCCAACTGGAAGCAGTTTTTGGGCCATATAGCTTTACATTCTGCAAGTCAATATAATAATCTCCAACTTTTCCAATAGAGGCAGCAGGTACTCCTTGTCCACTATATACAATAGTGCCATCTTTCCCATCTTTTCCATCAACACCGTTAGTGCCATCTTTTCCATTAATGCCGTTAATACCATCTTTTCCGGCTGGTCCTTCTTTGCTACAACCAACAAAAGAGATTGTACAAACTGATAATACAATTAATAAAAATTTTTTCATTTTATTTTTTTTTAGTTAATATGCAAAACAAATCTTAAAATTCATGTATGCAAATAAAAAAATTACTTACTCAGGAAATTTTTTACTGAAACATATTTTTATTTATCTTTGAGCAACACAACATCAAAAAAAATCAACCGTATTATGGCGCTCGGGGAAAAACTAAAACAAGCAAGGCTCAACAAAAGCTACACGCAGGATTTTATGGCAGATATGCTCAACATTTCGCAGAAAACCTATTCTAATTTTGAGAATAATAAAACAACTCCCGATTTTAGCCAGATAGAACAAATTGCCAAAATATTGGAAGTAAGTGTGCTTGATTTTTTAACCGATGATAAATTGGCTTTTAATTACAATAATATCCATGGAGGTAATAACGGATTTGTATTGAATAACCTTCCAGAAAAACTTATAGAACAATACGAGCTGCGCATACAAAGAATAGAAGAAGAAAATCAATATCTGAAAACGTTGCTAAATAAATTTGCAAACGAATAAGAGTAAGGAGTTTTAAGTGATTTTCATTTCATATAATTGATCAGTTTTGAGTTTTTGATTTATTGCATACTTTTTAAGAAATAATCTTTTAGTATTTTATTAGCCCAAATTCTACATTGTGTACTTCTCAAAGATTTTACTCTATATCCCACAGAGATAATTGCATCCAAACTATAAGACTTAAAAGGTTTTATCTGAATTTGCAATATGCAATTTTTGTAAATTGCATTTTTCCTCCAATATTTTATTTCCGGCTAATTAATTCAGCCTTGGATCAACAGGAAAGTTGGCCATCATTTTATAGTCTCCACCCAATTGTTCTATACTCATTTTCCATATACCTGAAGGATTTTTGTGAAAAACATTTTTAGCCCGGGCTCTGTCGAGTATCCAGGTTTTTTCTTTGCACTCTTCCTGCAATTGCCCCGGATCCCAACCGCTGTAGCCGAGAAAGAATTTTATTTCATCAGGTTTTATTAAATTATGTTCAATGGCAAACATGGCTCTATCATAATTACCGCTCCAGTATATTTCATCAGTAACCGATACACCATTTTCAATTAAATCCGGACGGGTATGAATAAAATGCAGCGTTTCGGGTGCCACCGGACCTCCGTAGTAAGCGAGAAACTTCTCAGAGCCATTGATAGTAAATTCTTTGTTTTTTCTGTCCCGAAAAACTTTGTTTACCACAAATCCCAAACTGCCACTCTCATCACTTTCGCAGATAAGAATAACTGTCCGCTGAAAATACGGGTCTTTTAAAAAAGGTTCGCTGATAAGTAATGTTCCACTGCTAATGTCCATACAGCTAAGTTACTTAAGTCCGGCTGATAAGCAATGAATTAATTAGTTAAAATCAGCGTAATACATAAACTTCTAAAATATATTATAGTCTTAGTAGGGCAAATTTGTATATTTGTAACTGGCTTATTTTATATATAACAATAGAGATAAAAATAGTATGCCTATCTTGTTTTAAATAAGAC
>JAEWWO010000349.1 GCA_023396345.1 Bacteroidota bacterium | reverse complement strand
AATCTTCCAGAAGCAACCCTGTAACCTATATCAAAGCTTACGACGAAATAAGAAACGTTTTTTCAAAACAACGTCTTTCCAAAGTGAGAGGATTTCAACCTAAACATTTTTCTTTTAATGTAGATGGCGGCAGATGCGATGCATGTAAGGGAGAAGGAGAACAAATTGTAGAAATGCAGTTCCTCGCAGATGTGCATTTAACCTGTGAAGTTTGCGGTGGTAAAAAATTTAAAGAAGAAATTCTGGAAGTAGAATATAAAAATAAAAATATTTACGATGTCCTGGAAATGAGTGTTGACGAGGCTATTGATTTCTTTAAGGAAGAAAAAAACTTATCACGTATGCTGCAACCCTTGCACGACGTGGGTTTGGGATATGTAAAACTCGGACAATCGTCCAGTACATTAAGTGGCGGTGAAGCACAGCGTGTAAAACTTGCCAGCTTTTTAGGGAAAGGAAAAAGCAGTAATAAAGTAATGTTTATTTTTGATGAGCCCACCACAGGTCTTCATTTTCATGATATTCAAAAGTTGCTTGCAGCTTTCAATGCACTTATCGACATGGGACATTCCGTAATTGTGATTGAACACAACACCGATGTAATTAAATGTGCCGACTGGGTAATAGACCTTGGACCCGAAGCAGGTGAAGACGGCGGAAACGTTGTATTCACAGGCACTCCGGCTGATTTAAAAAAATCAAAGAAAAGCATTACAGGAAAGTATTTGTAAATAAAACAGACAGGAAGTTTGTGCTGGAATGTAAGAATGCGCCACGTGGCGCATTCTTACAAAAAAATTATCACTCTTCACTATCATTTACCTTTCTCCACATTTCCTGTTGAAAATGTTTGAACTTTTTGCCATTACCATCTTCCGGAAGATAAAATGAGGTGTACAACACATCACCTTCAATTTTATAATTCAATATAATATCCTGATTTTCGTTTGCGTTATTGTATCTCATAGTTACGAGTTCACTAAATGTTGTATCTGATAAAATTTTATAAGTACCCTGAGTACTAATAACCGAAGTATCATCTGATACCCATTCAATAATAAAACTATTATTATCAAATGTTTTGATAGTTTTATTACCCACGGAAATTCTCTTAAAATCTTCAAAAGGTTCGTTTCTTAATCCTTCCAAAACCCAGGTTCCACTTAGCTTATCAGTTTGTGCATGAATAAAATTAAATCCTACTGTCAGTAATAGCGCTAAACATAAAAATACTTTTTGTTTCATAGCAAAATGATTATAGGTTAATAATAGAAGACTCTTATGAAAAAACATAATCATTTTTCACATGTTCAGGCAATAAGATTTCATATGAATCAGATTTACTACAATAAAGTTAGTTATTAATCTGATTCAAACTGAATAAAAAAAACAAAAAAATATTAAAAATAATTCCTACTTAATATTCTTCAGCATGTCTTCTGTAAGTTTTGCCAAATCGTATTCATGTTGCCAGCCCCATTCTGCACGTGCTTCTTTATCGTCAATACTGTAAGGCCAACTGTTGGCTATATCCTGACGATAATCGGGCTTGTAGGCTATTTCAAATTCAGGAATATGTTTTTTAATTTCCGCAGCTATTTCTTTCGGTGAAAAGCTTACTGCTGATATATTATACGAGCGATGGTTTTTTATTTTATCTGCCGGCGCTTCCATTAATTCAATCGTAGCACGTATAGCATCGGGCATATACATCATAGGCAAATAAGAATCTTCATTCAAATAACTTTCGTAAAATTTATCTTCCACAGCATCCTGAAAAATTTCTATCGCATAATCTGTAGTTCCGCCTCCGGGAGAAGACTTATAAGAAATAATACCCGGATAACGCACGCTTCTTACATCAAGCCCAAACTTATTATGATAATATTCGCACCAGTGCTCGCCTGCTATTTTGCTGATACCGTAAACAGTTGTAGGTTCAATAACCGTACTTTGCGGACAATTATGCTTAAGCGATGTTGGACCAAAAACCGCAATGGATGATGGCCAGTACACCTTTTTCAATTTCTCTTCCCTTGCAATATCCAGTACATTCAACAACACCTGCATATTTACATTCCATGCCAGATTAGGATGTTTCTCACCTGTGGCAGAAAGCATGGCAGCTAAAACGTACACTTGTGTAATATTCTGTCTTATTATTTGCACATGCAACATTTCCTTATTCATTGCATCTAAAATAACGCTGGGTCCGTCACTGATTAACGGATTAATCTCCCTTAAATCAGAAGCGATAACATTGTTTATGCCATAGATGTTCCTTAAAGCTAAAGTAAGCTCAACTCCTATCTGTCCGGACGCACCGATAATTAAAATTTTATCTTTTATCAAAGCCATTTTTTGTGTGTTTATAATTTATATACAAAGGAAATAAACTTTATCGTAAGTTCGCAAATAATTTCAAACGTTTGTCTAACATGCAAAGCATACATTTTTTTCCTTATTTAAAAGATCTTTTCGCACAACAAGAATACAATGCTAATAATTTTTTTAATAGCCGGACCCTGTGTTGTAGAAAATGAAACCATTACAAATGAAGTAGCCACAATAGTTACAGAGATTTGTAGAAAGCTGCAAATCCCTTATGTATTTAAAGCCAGATATAAAAAAGCCAACAGAACAAGTTCTAATTCTTTTACAGGTATCGGAGATATAAAAGCTTTAGAAATTATAAAACATATCGGTGAGAAATACAAAGTCCCTACTACAACAGATGTGCATACAGCAGAAGAATGTGCCATGGCTGCAAAGTATGTAGATATATTACAGATACCAGCATTTTTATGTCGTCAAACAGATTTATTGTTAGCTGCTGTAGAAACAGGAAAAATTGTAAACGTAAAGAAAGGACAATTTCTTAGCGGTGAATCAATGAAATTTGTCGTTGAAAAAATAAAACCTGTTAATGACAAAATTATGCTTACTGAAAGAGGTACCACTTTTGGATATCAGGATTTGGTGGTTGACTTCAGGAACATACCAATCATGAAAAAAAACAATGTACCCGTAATCATGGACTGCACACATAGTTTGCAACAACCTAATCAAACCGGTGGAGTTACAGGCGGAAATCCTGAAATGATTGAAACAATTGCTAAAGCTGCCATAGCAACAGGAGCTGACGGAATTTTTATTGAAACGCATCCAAATCCCAAAGAGGCTAAAAGCGATGGTGCCAATATGCTCCATATCAGTAAACTTGAAAATTTGTTGGAACAATTATTGTTATTAAAATATTACGATAGAAATATAATGTTGTAAAAATGTTAATATTACTTTGCCGAATTGAATGTTAAAACATATATTATTTTCGGTTGGTTAATTAATTTAACGTGAATCAAAGAATTCATAAAAAGTTAGTTTACAGGTTATTAAATCAACACGTTATATACAAAATACATATTAATATTGATAAGTATACGTAAGTCATTTACCACTTGTAGAAAAAAATATACGTTTATATGTTAAATTTGAAATTAATGTTTGTTTTAATTCAATTCATATTCTAATTTAGCAACTGAAGCATGAAAAAATATTATAATTCAATTGAATTATGTATTTAAATTTTAAGCAATTATTATAATGTTTCTACATATCTTTTTTACAAACAAAAAACTTTTTAGGAGAAAGTGAACAATAATTAAGAATAATAAAAAACAGATAACGCATGAGAAAGTCCGATTTAGTGAACAACATTTCTGAAAAAACAGGAATCCCAAAAGTAGATGTATTGGTTACTTTAGAGAACTTATTTAAAGAGATTAAAGAAAACCTTGCGAATGGTGAAAATGTATACGTACGCGGATTTGGAAGTTTTATTACCAAAAAAAGAGCTGCTAAAATTGGTAGAAACATAAAGAAAAATGTTGCCGTTGAAATACCTGAACATTTTATACCTGCCTTTAAACCTTCAAAAGAATTTGTAAACGAAGTAAAAGAAAAGCTCAAAACTAAGTAACTTTGCAAAAAAATTGAGCTTTGAGAAAACAACAAATCATTTTATTATCATCAGCGGCTGTATTACTTATTCTTATATTTTTTGTAATTAACAAAAAGCCTCCTAAAGCTGATGCTCCTTTACCTGTAACTGAGACCAGTGCAACGGTTGAATCTGTAGATTTAATTGAATCAGAAAAACAAAAAGCAGCAAGCAACTTACAAAACACACTGCTAAAACTTGAACAGCAAGCAGAACAAGGAGATAATACTTCCAAAATAAAGGCACTTCATGAGCTTGCCCACCTTTGGAAAGACTCCCTTCGAAACCCTGCTATATCAGCATATTACAACGGAGAAATAGCAAAGTTGGAAAATTCAGAAAAAAATCTGAACTTTGCAGCCAATTCGCTTTTACAGCTCCTCATGGTTGAGCATGACGCTTCTAAACAAAGATGGTACGCCGAAAAAGCGAAAGAGTTATTTGATAAGTCTTT
>JAEWWO010000287.1 GCA_023396345.1 Bacteroidota bacterium | reverse complement strand
ACTCGGATGCATACGCTCAAGTTTCTCCATTTGCGACTGAAACATTTCTGCTGCAGCTTTCGGCCATTTTTTAGCCTCTGCCTTTTTCTTCATTTCGTTCAGCTCACGGTCATTGTCTCCACCCAATTCTTCTTTGATACTTTTGAGCTGTTGATGAAGAAAATATTCTCTCTGCTGCTTGTCAATTTCGGTCTTCGCTTTATTGGTAACTTTGTTTTTCAGTTCAACAAAGTTGAGTTCTTTGTGCAATAATTCAATCAGTTTTTTAACTTTATCTTTTATTGAATTATATTCCAGAAGTTTTTGTTTTTCAGCTAATTCTATTGATAAATTACTTGAAACAAAATTGATTAAAAATGAATGCTCTTCTATATTTTGCAAAATAACAGCCGCTTCCGGAGGCATATTGGGCGACATCTGAATAATCTGTGTAGCTAGATCTTTTATACTGCTGATATGAGCATTAAAGTTATCGTCAGACGGATATTCAGGATCGGCAAGTACAGAAACATCAGCCTTGAAATAAGGTTCATGTTGTGTATTTTTGTCAATCTTAAATCTCTTTTTACCCTGAATAATTACCGTGGTACCGCCATCGGGCATTTTAATCAATTTGACAATTTTGGCAAATGTACCAATTGTAGCCAGGTCTTTTGCTTCGGGTTCATCTATATTGGCATCGGTCTGCGCCACAACACCCAGTAGTTTATCTCCTTTGTATGCATCGTTTACTGCGGTAATGCTCTTCTCTCTTCCCACGGTAATAGGGATAACCACACCCGGAAATAAAACCGTGTTACGCAAAGGAAGAATGATTGTATTATCGGGGTACACCGTATTTTTATCGTTCTCATCAGTTTCGTTCATAGGGAAAATAGGTAAAAAATCGCCATCGTCACGTGAATCTAAAAAATATTTTATCATAATCTAATTCTAATCTAAAAATAAATAATTGAGAAAGAAATTGTTCAATAAAAATGCCAAAGGATGATATGGATTTTTATCGCTCAAAATGACGTATTTAAAGAATTTGAGATTGACGAAATGTCCGATTTAGGGAAATACGCGAATTACTTTTACGAACCTTTTTTGATAATAACTGTTTAAGGGAGTTACCACAACGCCATATGCTTTTCCGGAAGAAGAGTGAATAAAACGAAGTGAATCGGAATTATCTACCACAATTCCCATGTGCCCTACCGAACGGGTAAGAAACGTAGAGTCTGTTTCCGTTCCGGTAAAAAGAATTAAATCGCCCTGCTTAGCAGTATGTACCGGCACTTCGGTACCCACATCGGTAAAACCGATTGAAGAGCGTGGAACGGCAATATTAAATCTGTTGAAAACATAGGTTATAAAACCGGAACAGTCAAATCCTTCCGAAGGGTCGGACGACGCATATTTATAAGGAACGCCCAAAAGTGTTTTTGCATAGGATACAAGCTTTACCGGATCTGCACCTTTTGTGTCTACTACGGTTGACGGATTCAACATTGGCACAACGGTATCCTGCGTAAAAGTATCTGTATTGCTAAGGAATTGCGATGAGTCAAATGCAGTAAGAGAATCTGTAAATAAAGCAGTGTCTGTATGCACAGTTATACTGTCGTGACTTTCCGTACTTTCTAAAAACATTACAAGATCATCGCAGGACGATAATCCAAAAAAGAAAGTGAGATATAATGCTATCTTTTTCAATAAAATAATTGATGTGTTTGTAAAGTCTACCCTACATACTCCGTTACTAATTCCAGCAAACGAAACTGGTTCGCCGCACGGAAATAATTCTGCTCGGGATATTCCGTTTTGTAATATACATCATTATTCAGATAATCGGTAAGAAAACGGAGAGATTGCATATAAATAATCACTTTTCCTGCCTCATCAATTTCCTGTTTTTCTTTTTCTGTAAGTTCTTCGCTCATGGAGCTTAAATAACTTTTTTTAATGCCTTCGTAGAAATCTTTTCTCAACTCTATCTTATCAATTTCCTTCGAACCTTCGGGAAGACTTGGCGTCATAGA
The DNA here is from genome assembly GCA_023396345.1 of Bacteroidota bacterium. GTDB lineage: Bacteria > Bacteroidota > Bacteroidia > Chitinophagales > Chitinophagaceae > Haoranjiania. The sequence goes on along the minus strand of JAEWWO010000287.1, from coordinate 916 downwards.
GCGAATCATATCGCCGATATCAGAAAAGAAATATCCGTTTTGTGTAGTATCTAAATCTACGGGACAAATAATTTCCTTAGAATTTTTATCAAAAAGAATGTTGGCTATTTTACAATCGTGATGTAAAATATGCAGCGGATAATTTTCTTTATCCTGCGCCAATGTATTGTAATAATCTACCAGATACTTGTGTTCATCAGCCTTTGCGATTAAATCTTTTGCTTTTTCTTTTCTTTCCTCAGTAGCTGTAGTAAGACTTTCCTGAAATTGTTCATATCTCCAGGCTAGATCATGAAAGCCGGGTAATACATTTTGTATTTTAGATGTATCCAGTCCTTTTAAATCATTGGAAAATTTTCCGAAACACTCTGCAACCAGCGAGGCTTCTTCTACAGTGGTGGAACTCAACGGACTGTAAGAATCAGGAATGTACTGAAACATACGCCATACGCCGCCTTCGTTGTCTGTGAAGAAAAGATTTTCATCACTTGTTTTTATCAGTTCGGGAAGTTCAAAACTGTTTTTGTTATTGAGTTGCTCCGAAATCAGCACATAGTTTTCCTGAATAGCCTGCGGTGTTTTAAAAACATTGGTATTTATTTTTTGTAACAAATATTTGTCGCCGTTTTGTTTTGTAACAATATAGGTAGAATTAATAAGACCTGTAGTCAAGGGTGTAGCATCTATTTCGCCTAAATTAAAAGCCTGTTTGATAGAATCGTCAATCATTATTACATTTTTTAAAAGTACATCCAAAGGTAGTTTATTTACTTTGTATCTTTTTAAGTATTGGCATGTTTACTCAAACGTATGCGAAAAAAAATTTCTTGCATCTTTAATTTTTTTTTGGAGATAATAAAAAAGAATATTAGTTTTGCACTCCGTTTTCGGGGTGTAGCGTAGCCCGGTATCGCGC
>JAEWWO010000271.1 GCA_023396345.1 Bacteroidota bacterium | reverse complement strand
CATCTTCGTAATGCGAGCGGTTAAAAATCTGAATCATGCCACGCTGAGGTGCGTGCAAATGTACTCTCCATAAAAAATCGTGAGACAGTTCCAGGTCCGTTGGTACTTTAAAAGAATGCACTTTTACTCCCTGCGGATTGAGATTACCAAAAACTTTTCTGATGACGCCATCTTTTCCGGATGCGTCCATACCTTGCAGAATAACCAATATGGAGTGTTTACTTTCTGCATACATCAAATTCTGATAATCATCCAACTGTTGCACAATGGCCGCTGTTTTTTCTCTATATTCTTCTTTTGTTGCGTTTTTAGGTGGCTGTGTGCTTATCTTATTTAAATCCAGTTTTTTAGGAGGCATAGTTTTAGTGTTTTATAAAGTAAATAAATGTGACTAAAGTTAAATATAAATCATGATAAAAACGTTTAATACCTGTAAAATTTATTGCTGTTAATTTTATTTATACTAACTTTAGTATTTTATATCCTCTTGCTTAAACGTTTATTTTGATACATAAAATAAAAAATAATGACCAAGCTGCCTTTAAAGATTTCTTTGAAGCATACAATGATGTTCTGTTTTATTATTTTCTCAAAAAAACAAAATCTTATGCTGATGCCGAAGAACTAACACAACTTACCTTTATAAAATTCTGGGAATACAGAAGTTCTTTGTCAGAAGAAGTACCAATTAAAGTGCAGCTGTTTCACAAAGCAAGGCTGGTATTTATAGACTGGCTGAGAAAACAGGCTACATTAAGAAAACATACCGGAGAATTGCAAAGTGAGCCACTATCCACTCCTTCAGAAGAAGAAAACACCGATCCGCGCATAAAAAAAATTAAAGAAAGTATCGCCAAGCTTCCTCCTAAAAGAAAAACAGTTTTTGAGTTATTTGAGTTGCATGGATATTCATATAAACAAATTGCCAAAATATTACACATATCTTCTAAAACAGTTGATAATCATATTTCTCAAGCCATCAAGCAAATCAAAAAGATGTTGTCTTTGCTATAAAAATTTTATTTTAAAATTTTTCGACTTTCAATAGGGAATTTTTAACTAATAATCGTTATTAGTCAAAATGCCTGATTCATTTGACATATTAATAAGAAAATTTATTGCCAATAAATGCTCTGAGCAAGAAGCAGAGATGGTGATTGATATATTGTTTAAAGATCCGTCTCTCATTGAACAATATATGCCCATAAATGAGTGGGAGGAATTCTTGCTTTCAAAAAATATTCCTCTGTCTCCCATTATAAAGAACAGAATAGAAAAAAATATTTTCAATGTTACAAACAAAAAATATTACATCAATTACTTTAAGTATATCTCTGCTGCGTGTGTTCTTTTTTTAATTGCTTTTTCAGCTTATCTGTACCTTTCAGCTAATGATACTGCTACATCACTCGGACAGACACATGCATTAGTAAAATCTCCTGTTGACTCCCATAGCCGTTTTGTAAATACCGGCGATTCTGAAAAAGAGATTAATCTTCCTGACGGGAGTACCGTGCGGCTTGCTCCGGGCGCATCTATCAGCTTTAATAAACCTTTCTCTTCTGAACGAAATATTTATCTGGAAGGCGAGGCCTATTTTATTGTAGCAAAAGATAAAGACCACCCTTTCACCGTGTATGAAAATGGAGTAGCCGTAACTGCATTGGGAACCGAATTTAGGGTAAGAAATAACCCTATTGACAACAGCGTTTTTGTGCATTTACTTGAAGGAAAAGTAGTAGTAAAACCTTATAATAATGCGTTCTCCTTTAAACATACAATCCTCTATCCGGGGCAAGATTTCACAGTTAATAATAGAGATAGAATAACTATTTTAAATCTAAACAAATCCGAATTACATGATACAAAAGACGAGTATGTAAAAGAGTTTTCTGAAATCAACATCAATAACGAATCCATTGATTTCTACTATACTCCAATTGATAAAGTTGTTAAAACACTGGAGAGTCATTTCGACGTAAATATTGATATTGAAAAAAATAAAAGTCTGGCAAAAAATGAGTTTACAGGAAAGGTTTTCTTAAAAGATTCATTGCACATTATACTTAATAAAATAAGCGAAATGAATGATATAACTTTTCATATTATTCCTAAAAACGCTTCACATCCAAACCAATTTTCTGACAAAGTTATTGTGTATAAGCCAATGCCTGTGCATGTTATAGAAACACGCCCGGTTTCCCTTACAGACGAATCAGAAAGAACATTACACAAAAACGAATCGCAAAAGACCGCTTCGCAAATAAATATCACCAGCGATTATATCCTTTTTCAATACACTCCATTAAATCAAGTGTTTAAAACGCTGGCTAATTATCACGGAAAAGAAATAGAATACGCTGGCACTTTGAACAATGAATTTACCGGAAAAGTATATCACAACATACCATTAGAAAAGTTCATCAATAATATCTGTAAAATAAATAATCTCAAGTACACAAAAAGAAACAATAAAATAATCGTTTATGAATAATTTTTTTAAATAAAATCCGCTATGAAAGAGAAATACAAAATAATCGTACTGTTCCTGATAAGCCTGGCTTTCAGCAGTACAGCAATAGCACAAAATCCGCAAATAGAAGGATCTGTTCTTTCAGAAAGAGGCGATCCTCTTGCAGGAGTTACCGTTAGAGTGGTAAATAATGGTAACGGCAACGAAAGGCTTACCACCACCAATACATCGGGTATTTTTACTGTGAACAATGTTGTTTATGGAGGCTCTTATAATTTATATTTTGAGTATATAGGCTACGCCACTGATTCTTTAATAAATTATAGAATAAACACAGAGGGTAAAAATACTTTATTGGTAAGATTAACAGAATCTGCTTCTGATTTGGGAGAAGTAGTTGTGGTAGGTTACGGCACACAACGCAGAGGGTCTATCACAGGTGCAGTTAATCAGATTACGAACGAAGAGATACAAGGCAAGCCCACTCCTACGCTTACAGAAGCCTTGCAGGGCGTATCTCCTAACCTGATTATTCAAACCAATAGTTATGAACCCGGACAAGGTTTAAACATGAATATCCGTGGGGTTAGTACCAGCGGAGATAACAGTCCGCTGATTGTAATTGACGGAATTGTGGGCGGAGATATTAATCTGATTAATGCAGGAGATGTAGAGTCTATCACCGTTCTAAAAGATGCAGGTAGTGCTGCAATCTATGGATCCCGTTCGGCAAATGGTGTAATTCTTATCACCACAAAAAGAGGCAGAAGAAACACGAAGCCGAGTATAAGCTATAGTGGTAGTATTGGTTATCAGGTGCCTAAAATATTATACAAACCCGTGAATGGCTTTGAAAATGCTATCTTAAAAAATCAAACATTGGTAAACGGCGGTCAGTCTCCTATCTTTACTCCCGATGAAATAAGAGCTCTCAAAGACAGTGGTGATGCTCCTTTCTTTTTGGATGAAATTTTTAAAGAAGCATTGTTGCAGAACCATAACTTAAGCGTATCAGGAGGTAATGAAAAATCAACCTATATGATATCAGCCGGTTATATGGGTCAGCAAAGCAATTATATGGGTCCGGACTATGGATTAAAAAGATATACTTACAGAACCAATCTCTCTACGGAAATAGGGAGATTGAAAATAACAAGTATTTTATCTTATGTTCATTCTGATAACAAAGACCATTCTTTTTCTACAGGATTCTTAATGGCTGATGCACAGCGTGTTCCGGTATATTATTACAATCGTCTAAAAGATGAAAACGGAAATTATTTGACCAATGATGCCTTACAGGAATTTAATCCTCTGGGCGTCCTGGAAAAAGGAGGTTTCAGAAAGTTTGATGATGACCAGATAATGGGAAATGTAGAAGGGGAATTCAAAATAACAGATTATCTGAAATTAAGAGGAACCTATGGCATCACCAGAACAGCTAATCATCAATATTCCAGACTACTTACTGTAAACTTCGTGCCGAAGGGTGTGTATGGGGCAGACAGAAATACTTTTGATGAAAATTACAAAGGTTCTCTTACTAACTCTAATTTAATTTTAGATTTTAATAAAACCTTTAATAGTAAACATGCTGTTACCGCTCTCGCAGGATATACGTATGAATATTATAAAGGTGAGACCAACTCAGTATTAAAAAGATTCACAGATCCGGAATTAGGCACTCCCGGAACCGGAACAATTATAGTTCCCGATGGTTCATGGAACACGCCCAACAGAACACAGGAATGGGGATTAAATTCATTCATTGGACGTTTGACTTATGCGTACGATAATAAATATTTCGCAGAGGTGAATTTCAGAGCTGACGGTTCTTCCCGATTTGCAAAAGATAACCGCTGGGGCTACTTCCCTTCCCTTTCCCTGGGTTACAGAATATCAGATGAATTGTTTATGGAAAACTATAAGCAAAACGTGGGAAGCATTAAATTGAGAGGTTCTTATGGTAGTTTAGGTAATCAAAATGTTGGCAATTATCAGTATCAGACCACTATTGGTGCAGGGGTAAATATGTATGGGTTCAACAACAATCCTGTGAGCGGTGCTAATTTTGCTTTTGCAAATACAGAAATCAGATGGGAAAAGCATAATATTTTTAATATAGGTGCAGACCTTACTTTCTTCAATAACGCTCTTGCTGTATCCTTGGATTATTTTGACAAGCATACTGTAGATATTCTATTAAGTCCTCAGGTACCCGGAATCTTCGGAAGCGGCTTACCTAATTATAATGCAGGCGAAGTAAGAAACAGAGGATGGGAGGTTGATTTAACCTACAATAAGATAACGGGCGATTTTCGGCATGTGGTTAACTTCAATATTGCCGACACTAAAAACGAATGGCTGAAGCTGGAAGGAGGAAGACAACTGTATGGTCTTGAAGAAGTGCAG
>JAEWWO010000169.1 GCA_023396345.1 Bacteroidota bacterium | reverse complement strand
TAATTACATTGGCTGTTTTTCGTCCTACACCGGGCAGTTGCATCAGCTCTTCAACGGTTAAAGGTACTTCTCCGTCAAATTCTACCATCAACATCTTAGCCATACTGACCAGATGTTTACTTTTATTATTAGGATAAGATATACTTTTGATTAATGAAAAAACTTCCTCAACCGTGGCATGACTAAGAGATTCTGCATCGGGGAATTTATCGTAAAAAGCAGGCGTAGTCATATTTACCCGTTTATCTGTACATTGTGCAGATAAAATTACCGCCACCAGCAATTGATAAGGACTGTCATACATCAGTTCAGTTTCTGCATCAGGTGCATGCTGCTGAAAATAATCTATAACAAATTGATATCGCTGTTTTCGATTCATAAAGCAAAAGTGTCGAATATTTTCTGTAAAAGAATTATTTATTTAATGCAAAACTAAGAATTGCATCAACAATTTTCTGAGAAGGCTGCATAGATGGTAAATAGGAGTCCATCCAGTCTTTAGCCTCTTTTATCGTATAAAATTCAGCTTCGGCATCTGCATTGGCATACAAACCTATCTGAAAACTATTAGCTTCTTCATCAGAAAGTTCGTTATATAAATAAAGTAAAGATTTGTGTGTAAAATTACCCATGTATTATAGTTTCTAATAAATTTAAAAACGACAAATACAACAACTTAGTATATAAGCCAATATTATTTTTTTTGTTTGGTGGAATCTACGGCAGGTTCTACTATAAAAATATCTTCATCGCTCTTTTTCATAAACAGATTTTCACGGGCGTAGGTCTGTAGTTTTTCGGGATTTTCTTCGAGTTCTGTGAGTTGCGTACGCAATTTGCCTACTTCTTTCTCATAAAAAGCCTGACTCTGACGTAAATCTTTTAGTTCTTTTTCTTTCTCCAACTGTACAAAAACATCATTCTTATCGTAATACAACATGAATACAGCAAACATTGCCAAAGCAATGAAATATTTGTTTTTAAGAATATTAAATATGATGTTAAGCGCACGCATTACCGCAAAGTAACTTATTTTTTGCTGAATAAAATTGTTATTTTATTTCTTTTTTAAACAAGGCTGCAAACATGGTATCCGCTCTCTGATGATAGCCTGCTATATAATCAGTTTTTACCAATACAAAATCTTTGTAGCTTGACTGAATCCACGCAACCATTTCTTCATTTTCTTTTGTAAATACAGAGCAGGTGATGTACAACAGCCAGCCATTTTCTTTTGTATGATGAATAATATTTTCTACTATTTGCTTTTGCAGATGCTCGAAATCTTCTATCCTATTTTCTGTAAAAAAACTTATTTGCTCCGGCGTTCTTGCCCAGGTTCCGGAGCCGCTACAGGGAGCATCGCAAATGATTAAATCAAACTTCTTATTCATGTCGATTGGCTTTGTCAAATCAGCCTGAAAAATTTTCTCAACGGACACATCTGCCTGCCGTAACCTTTGTTTAAGATTAGCTAAAATACTTTTACGAACATCGGAAACAGTGAGTTGTATTTTCCCTGAAAAATAATCGTACGCCAAAATTGATTTTCCTCCGCTTGCGGCGCAGCAATCCCATACACTTTCTATACTTTCTCTTTCCGGAAAAAAATCACTCACACGTTGCGAACTTACATCCTGAATTACTGCATCTTTATTTATTTTCAAAATATCATCCAAACGAAAACCCTGCTCAACAGCAATGGCATTTTCATTTACAGAAGTGTACGTTATATTATTTTTCTCTAATGCAGACACCACCTTGTTTTGCCCGCCCGGCCTTATGCGCAGAAAAGTATACGGCTGAGAAAGCATGCTTACAGCAAAAGCAGTTTTATTTTCGATGCCCGTTTTATCCAAAAAAGGAAAAATATCTTCGATAAAAAATTGTGGATAGGCTGCTTTTATAGCCTCTATTCTTTTTTCCATTAAGGCAGAATGTAGTTGCAATAATTTTTCGGAAAATAAAATCTGCCAGTTTTTTAAATCATCTTCACACAAAAACAAAGCGATGCGGATTCTTTCTTCAAAAGGCAAATCACTTAAAGCTTTTCCTAATCTGAAATAAGTGTAGCACAGATGTGTAATAATTTTCCGGTCTCTTGATCCGTGTTTTTTATTAGCTGAAAAATAATTTTTGAGAGCAAATTGCAAAGGCATATCTCCTTTGTAATTTTCAATAAGTTTCTTTGCTGTTTCAATATGTTTAAGAAGCCACTGCATATAAAATAATGGATTGAGTATTCAAATAATACAAATTATTAATTAATTCCCAAAAAGCAAAGATGCAACAAATAGTTCTGTAGTTATTCGGTAAATTTGAAAAAAAGTATTTTATGTTATTAGAAGTAGCTGTATTCAATATTTCATCGGCATTACAGGCGCAAAGTGCAGGTGCCGATCGTTTGGAATTGTGCGAAAATCCACTCGAAGGTGGTACTACTCCGTCGTACGGAACTTTAAAAACTGTCAGAGAAAAAGTATCTATACCTGTGTTCCCGATTATTCGTCCGAGAGGCGGTGATTTCCTGTATGATGATGCGGAATTTGAAGTATTAAAAAAAGATGTACAACTCTGTAAAGAATTAGGATTTCCGGGATTGGTAACAGGGCTATTAAAGAAAGACGGCAACGTTGATATTGAAAGAACAAAAGAATTAGTTGACATAGCCGCTCCGCTGGAAGTAACGTTTCATCGTGCTTTCGACAGAACAAAAGATCCCTTTCAGGCTTTGGAAGATGTAATTGCAGCAGGATGCAAAAGAATACTCACGAGCGGACAAGTTCCTAACGTAGCTAACGCTACATCGCTGATAAAACAACTGATAGATAAAGCCGGAGGCAGAATAATCATCCTACAGGGAAGCGGCGTACGTTCATCTAACATGCAACAATTAATAGACGAAACCGGAGGTGTAGAATATCATTCTTCAGCGAGAATGAACGCTGACTCTGCTATGGAATTTACGGTTGATTCTATGAATGAAAAACTTACTTCCACAATTGTTGATGAAGAAGAAGTAAAACAAATGAAACAAATTCTGGATAATAACTAACCACAAACATCAATGCAAAAAACAGTATTACTCATAATCTCTTGTGTTTTTCTGTTTGCGTTTACTCACGCGCAAAACAACACATTGAAGCCGCTAGACAAAGACTTAACTACCGTAACTTATCCTTATCCTGTTTCGTTTATAGAACTTTCTAATCAGAATCAGAAAGTAAGAATGGCTTATATGGATGTGAAACCTAATAAGCCAAACGGAAAAAACATACTGCTTTTGCATGGAAAAAATTTTAACGGGGCGTATTGGCAAACAACTATCAAAGCTTTGACCGACAAAGGTTACAGAGTGATTGCACCTGACCAGATTGGTTTTGGAAAATCAACAAAACCGCAACATTTTCAGTATAGTTTTCAACAGTTGGCAGAAAACACAAAAGCAATATTAGACAAATTAAATTTCAGCAGAATAGCAGTACTCGGGCATTCCATGGGTGGTATGCTGGCTACAAGATTTGCTTTAATGTATCCGGATATTACTGAGAAACTTATACTGGAAAATCCTATCGGACTGGAAGATTACAAACTCTTTTCACCATATCAAACCATTGAAAAAAATTATCAGAGTGAATTAAAAAATACCTACGACAGTTATAAAAAATATCAGCTTACTTTTTATTACGATAATAAGTGGAAACCCGAATATGACCGTTGGTTGAATCTGCTTGCAGGCTGGACGCTTTCAAAAGATTATCCCGTTATTGCATGGAATGCTGCACTCACAAGCGATATGATATTTAATCAACCTGTAGTGTATGAATTTGAAAAAATAAAAGTTCCCACATTATTAATCATAGGCACAAGAGACAGAACTGCAATAGGTAAAGCCAATGCTCCTAAAGAACTTCAACCGCTTATGGGTCGCTATGATCAATTAGGAAAAACTACCGTTGCAAAAATTCCGGGTGCTGAACTTTTAGAACTGGAAGATGTAGGCCACATGCCGCACATAGAAGTTTTTGACAGGTTCATAAATCCTTTATTATGTTTTTTGGATAAATAATAAAATATATATGTAATTTTACGAAACAAAATGCTTTCGTATGAACAGATTAATTATATCCGCAATCATTGCTTTAGCAGCCATAATTTGTTTTTGGATTATTGGCAATTCCTATAAATATAAATTCCGTGCACAGGAAAATATTTCCGTAACAGGTTCTTCGGAAGTAGATTTTGAAAGTGACCAGATTGTGTGGAAAGCTACGTATTCGCGCAAGTCTATGAATTTGCAGGAAGCGTATGCACAGTTAAAAAGTGATGAAACAAAAATCAGAGAATACTTACTTGCAAGATCTGTTACTTCAGAAGAAATTATTTTTTCTGCTGTAAACATTTCAAAAGATTACAGCTATTCCTATGATAATGAAGGAAGGACTTCGCAAAGTATTTTCACAGGTTATAATTTATCTCAGACGGTAACTGTTGACTCGAAAGACATACCTAAAGTAGAAAAAATTTCCCGTGAGGTTACTGACTTGATTCAAAGCGGTATAGAGCTTAATTCTCAGTCGCCTTCTTATTATTATTCAAAGCTTTCAGATTTAAAACTCGACTTACTTGCCAAGGCCAGTGAAGATGCAAAAAACCGTGCTGAAACCATTGCTAAAAATTCAGGCAAAGGATTAGGCAAATTAAAGAAAGCATCTATGGGCGTATTTCAGATTGTAGGAAAAAACAGCAATGAAGATTATAGTTACGGAGGTGCTTTTAATACTTCAAGCAAAAGTAAAACTGCCACCATAACCGT
>JAEWWO010000083.1 GCA_023396345.1 Bacteroidota bacterium | reverse complement strand
AAGATAGTATAAAGGTCGCTTTTTTAGCTGTGGTCTATGACACTGACTTGAATCAATTTCTCAATATGGATGGTTACCATTGTATTTGTTCTGTCCAAAAGGATTTAATGTTCTTTGTAAAATTCTTATTATAAGTTGTCTTATTTATAGTTATTCCTCCAACTTCTTTTCACCATTCATAAAATCTACCAATTCCTGAATTGTGATACGATATATTTTTCTTATTTTCTTTCCAAATAACTTACGTATTGCTTCACCAACACCCCAAAAATCTGCTTCATCATCTACGTATTTATCAAAAGGAAAGTCCGTCATATCCACATTAAACTCTTTTCCCATATCAATTAAAAAATCATATTTATCATCACCATACATGCCAAGTTTATCCAGCGTTGTGGTGTCTTCAATTTTATGTCTTTTGTAGCGCCAATAGTCGCTGATAAAATCTTTTAATTGTTCTGTGGTAACCATGTCATATAAAGCCGCTTAAGCAATATCGGCAACAGTCTTGTTTTCCAGAATAGCAAGTGTAGCATCGCGTACTTCAATCAGTACATCGCGCAGTTTGCAGTCGCCCTCATCGCAATTTTCACATTTTTTGTAAAAGTTCAGGCTCACGCAGGGCAGCAACGCAATGGGTCCGTCGAGCAGGCGCAGGATTTCAGAGAGAAAAATATCTTTTGGGTCGCGTGCCAGATAATAACCGCCGCCTTTACCTTTTTTACTGGCAAGTATGTTGTGGTTTTTAAGCTCCAGCAGTATATTTTCTAAAAACTTTAAGGGTATTTTTTTCCGGTCGGCAATCTCCGCAATTAGCACGGGCTGATTGTCTTTTTGCCGGGCAAGATATCCGAGCGCCTTAAATCCATATTGTGTTTTCTTAGAAAGCATAATAAAAAAATCTCAAAAAAGTAAATATACACAACAGATCCGAGTATGTAAAAATAACTTTAAATTTAATTATATTTGCCAACAATTTACTAAAAATATTAGTTTATATTACAGAATGGCAGAATATAAAGAAGAGAATATACGAACCCTCGACTGGAAAGAGCATATACGTTTGCGCCCCGGTATGTATATCGGAAAACTCGGAGACGGTGCCTCGCCCGACGATGGTATTTATGTGCTGGTGAAGGAGGTGATGGACAATAGTCTGGATGAGCACATGATGGGCTATGGTAATAAGATTGAAATAGATATTAAGGATGATATTGTTACCGTTCGCGATTACGGAAGAGGGATTCCCTTAGGTAAAGTGGTAGATGTGGTGAGCAAGATGAACACCGGTGGAAAGTACGACAGCAAAGCGTTTCAGAAATCAATAGGCTTGAATGGTGTGGGTACAAAAGCTGTAAATGCGCTCAGCAGTTATTTTAAAGTACAAAGTTTCCGCGATGGTAAAAGTGTATGGGCGGAGTTTGAAAAAGGAGCGCTTACTAAAAGTTCCAAAGAAGAAAAAACTACAGAACCCAACGGTACACTGGTAGAGTTTATTCCGGATAATACCATTTTTAAAAATTATCATTTCAGAATAGATTTTCTTGATGATTTGTTGTGGAACTATTGTTATCTCAATTCAGGATTAAGCATTGTTTGCAATGGCAAAAGATTCTACAGCAAAAATGGTTTATACGATTTGCTGAAAAGAAAAACCAACGAGGATGAATTGAGGTATCCCATCATTCATTTAAAAGGAGAAGATATAGAGGTGGCTATTTCGCATGGCAATGATTACGGTGAAGATTTATATTCTTTTGTAAACGGACAATACACAACACAAGGCGGTACACATCAGCAGGCATTCAGAGAAGCTTTTGTGAAAACAGTTCGTGATTTTTATAAGAAAGATTATGAGGCATCGGATATACGTCAGAGCATTGTAGGTGCGCTGGCTATTCGTGTGCAGGAGCCGGTATTTGAAAGTCAGACCAAAACCAAGCTGGGTTCGCAACACATGTTTGAGAAGGGGCCGACTATCAGAACTTATGTGGGCGATTTTATAGGCAGGGAACTCGATAACTATCTCCATAAAAATTCATCAACAGCAGATATTTTAAAGAAACGTATAGAACAGAGCGAAAGAGAGAGAAAAGATCTGGCAGGCATTAAAAAACTTGCTAATGAAAGAGCTAAAAAAGCCAATCTGCACAACAGAAAATTAAGAGATTGCCGCATTCACTACAACGATGAACCTACGGGTAAGAATAAAGAAGAATTGATAGAGCGTCAGAAAAAAACAACTATTTTTATTACAGAGGGCGACAGTGCAAGCGGAAGTATCACCAAGAGCAGAAACCCTGAAACACAGGCGGTGTTTAGCTTGCGCGGTAAACCACTGAATAGTTTCGGGCTTACAAAAAAAGTTGTTTACGAAAATGAAGAGTTCAATCTGCTGCAACATGCGCTTAATATTGAAGACGGACTTGACGGCTTGCGTTATAAAAACATAGTAATTGCCACGGATGCAGATGTGGACGGTATGCACATCCGATTACTGATTATGACTTTCTTCCTGCAATTTTTTCCCGATTTAATCAAACAGAAGCATATCTATATTCTGGAAACACCTTTGTTCAGAGTTAGAAATAAACAGGAAACAATTTATTGCTATAGCGAAGAAGAAAAACAAAAGGCAATAAAGAAATTAAGCGGAAAGCCCGAAATCACACGATTTAAAGGACTTGGTGAAATATCTCCGGAAGAGTTCAGCGCATTTATTGCAGATGATATGAGAGCTGTACCGGTGTTAGTGGAACATGGCGAACACATAAATGCAATGCTGGATTATTACATGGGAAAAAACACTCCGCAACGTCAGGAATTTATTATTAATAACCTTAAAATAGAAGTGGATGCTGTTGATGCCGAAAAGGAAATAGCTGAAGCATAAAACAACATGAGTAGCACTAAAAAAAATAAGTCAGGCGGTTTGCTATGGGAAGGTGATATTATACACCTTGTCTTTCATGAAACTGCTGCAGAAGTATTACTGCAAACTTTTGAGCTGGACGATAATATTAAAGGTGATGTTTTTGTAATCAAAGACGATTATTCCGTAGGAACTGTGCAAAATATTTATGATGCGGATGGATGGCAGATGCGCAAAGCTTTCTGGAACAATATCCTGGATAATGATGCTGCTGTTGAAGATGCTCATGCTGCCATGCAGGAAGATAAATTAACGGTTCACAATTTGCTCAGTCAGTTGCAGGAAAACGAAGAGCTGAATCTCTGGATTTGGATGGGACAAAACGAACAGGATGTTTGCGGTTATTACTGGTTGCTGAATCAATTTAAAGAACTGGAAGGCAGAATTTTTGTTTTGTATTTAAATAATCTGCCTTTTATAAATGAAAAGGGAAGCATTTTTTATCCGATGCACATTAAAGAAATTGCAGCAAAGGAATTACTGAAAGCAAGAAGACTTGCAAGAAAAATTTCAGCGGCAGAGTTTGAACTTGATGGAGAAGAGTGGAAAAAAATATGTAACGAAAACGCCTGTGTGCGTTCGCTGGAAGGCGGAAAGAAAATTGTATCGCAACCAGATAATTATTTCGATAGTAAAATTGTGCAAACAATAGGTAAAGAAACTTACAGACTGAGCAGGCTGATTAATCAGCTATCTAATAAATTGAAAATGGAAAAGCCTGATTTGTTCTGGATATGGAGAATGAAACATCTGGCAGAAGCAAATGTGTTGATAGAAAACGGAGACTGGACAAAAGCAAAGGACGTAACCTTCAAAGCCAATAACGGTGAGCTTTTTCAGGAAAGTGAAGAAACAGTTGGAAATGGATAATGGAAAGTTGAAAATGTAACTTCATAACATCATAACTTGATAACTTCATAACATCATAACTTGATAACTCAATAAAATCATAACCAAATAATATAATCTGTAATTTGTAATTTTCATTTTGCAATCTGTAATTCACAAATCATAAATCATAATTCACAAATATA
>JAEWWO010000012.1 GCA_023396345.1 Bacteroidota bacterium | reverse complement strand
GTTGGATAAGGCACCATTGCACCGGGCGGAATCAATGGATTGATGCCATTTGCCACACTACCTGTGTAAATGCCTCTCCATACTTCTATCCGCTCTCCTTTAAATTCATCTCCAGGAAATATTACCGTTGCTCTCAATCGAGGTTCGGCATTTACAAAAGGGTCCATTAAATTATTATACAAAATATATTTTCCATTATCATCTAAGTATTTAAAGCTGCCATCAGCATTTTTAGGAAGCCCGTCATACAGTTCTACGAGATTCAATGTAGGCGCTAATTCGGAAGACCAGCCGTTAGGTCCTGCTAATTGAAGCGGTACCATATAAGCATCCCAGCTATGTGCCGAACCAGGATAAGTATACTCGCGAACAAAGATATTTTCCTTACTTGAGTTGTCTAAAAACAAATTTACAAAATTTTTATATTGTGCTTCTTTATCTCCTGCCGACCAATGTTGTTTATAAAGGCTATACTTGCTTTCAATTTGCTTTGCAGCATCAAAGCTTGCTTTAAAATATTCGTTTGCACGCGATGCCGGAATGCCTGTCAATTGTTTTTTATCGTTATCAAACAAAACGATGTTGTTATATTTAGCAATAGAACCTGCATATAGCATAACTCGGGATTTCAGGGCAAGCGCTGAATTTTTATTCCATCTGTAGTTAATCAAATTATCTGGCAATATGGAGATGGCGCTATCCAGATCCTTAGCGATATAATCATAAACGTCAGCTTCGGCTGCACGCGGAATATCATAATATTCTTTAGGTTGTCCGGGATATTCTAAAACACCATCAACTATAGGAACCCCTCCATAACGGGTAGCTAATGCAAAATAGGTCATCGCTCTTATTACCTTTACTTCTCCTGTCCATTGATTAATTTCAGCCTGGGTAAAATTGGAAGTGTATTTTGGTAACGTTTGAAAAAACAAATTACACTGGCGAATGGTGGTATAACTATCACTCAAAATATTAGCACCATAACCTGCCGAAGTCACATCTCTTGACAATGCCTCGCCAGTATACGCACTGGTATGCCTGTAAATAGCTATATTATTGAATCCTGTATTTAAAGAATAGCTGAAATCTTCTGTTGGCATCAGATAATACAATCTTGAGAGAAAAGAAGTTACCCCTTCCTGAGAAGTGAAAATATCCTGCTCATTTACAATGTTGGGAGGAGCCACATCCAGTTTATGACAGGATGGTAAAAAAAATATAAATAATATTATAACAACTATCAATCTTTTCATTTCTTTAATTTTTATATTAATTGAAGGTATATTGAGTTTCCAGTTCATTTATTTGTGCTTCGATAAAAAATATTAGAACGTGATTCCAAGATTCAGATTATAGGTTTTATTCATCGGATATAAATATCCATACTGACTTGATGGATGTTCCGGATCCACAAATCTCAGTTTAGTAAAGGTGAGCATATTGTACCCACTTACTGAAATTCTTATATCTTTCAGATTTACTCTTGAAAGTATATTTTTAGGCACACTATAACCTATTTCCAAACTTTTCAATCTTAAGAAAGAAGCATCCTGCACACCATGACCCGTATTCAGCGTAGGCACTCTGCCTGTAAAGGCATAATGACCCGGTATCCATTCTGTTGACGGATCAAAAATATCTGCAGTAGGATCTACAGGATGCCATCTGTCAGCAAAATGCTCCAAACCTGCGCCGCCATATAGGCCACCAAGCAAAACTTCCGGATAAGCAACGTATACCAAAGCATTACCTTGCCATAACATATTTAAATCAAACTGCCTAAACGATGCACCTAATGTAATACCGTAGGTTACGCGCGGCATCTGAAATTGGTATGAAATAGGATGATTGTCTAAGGAGCTGATAACACCGTCTTCATTCCAATCAAGGTATTTATAATCACCGGGCAAAGTTGTTTTAGTATAATGTACTGGACTATTGAAAAACTCTTCATAGGATGTAAATCTTCCGTCAGAGCCGTATCCCCACCATATGTCGTTATATCTATCGTTTCTATTATTTAGCCAGTTTAGATACGAATTACCCGCTCTAACACTTTCAACATACAGATTCTTGCCTCTTGAATAGCTATAAACCAGCTTTAAAAAATAGTTTAATTCTCCCAATGTGTTCCTGTGATTAACTTCCAGCTCAAAGCCTTTTCTCTCATCGGAATTTATATTTTCCTGTCCTATATCAGCTCCTATAACGCTTGGAAGTGTATAAATACTTTTCGCGGCTAATCCGCTACGTTCTCTTCTGAATACTTCAAACGTGAAGCCCAACAAACCTCTCCATGCTTCAAAATCAATTCCTATATTGGTCATTTTTGACTCTACCCATGTAAGATACGGATTAGGAATAGGCATAATTGCTGCACCATTTACATATTTTCCGCTAAACACCGATCCTACGGCCGGGTAATTATATCCCGATAGATATTGATATTGTAAGAAATCATCATCGCCGGTTATGCCAATGCCTCCTCTAATCTTGAGCATATTGATGAAATTAAGAGAAGAGTTGTTTTTCCAAAAACTTTCTTCCGAAATCCTGTAGCCTAAAAGTGCCGCGGGAAAGAAACCCCATCTTCTTTGTGGTGAGTTTAAAGAAGAACCGTCATAACGTCCACTCAGCTCAATTAAATATTTATTTTGAAATCCATAATTTATTCTACCTACATAACCACGCCGCACTTCTTTCCAAATTAAATCAGGATTTGCGCTTGCAACTTGCTGATCATCATTATCGCCGGCATAGATCTGATCAAGAGGAATGGAAAGATTGCGCTGAGCAAAGAAATTATTTCGACTTCTGACCCTTTCCTCAACTAATGCGAGAATCTGTAGACTATGATCATCATTAAATCTTCTGTCATAGTTCAAAGAAATCTGTGCGAGCGACGCCGGAGTATTTATAAAATCTCTCCTTAAACGTGACGGAGACTGTAATGTGCGAGGAGTATATGTTTCAGTATCTGCATTATATGTATATTGATTATATTGCTTTCTAAAAGTTGTATAATCAGACATATCATAATCATAGCTGTACAACCCTTTTGCTTTTAACCCATTTATAAAAGGAAAATCATATGTGATAGCCAATGAAGATCGAAACATTTTATTCTGCATTTTTTTGTAACCTGAAATATCTTTACGAGTCATAGGATACGGGTTTCCACCCTCATTCTGAGTATGTAAAATATAATCCGGATTATCATTTGCAAAAATTGTTTCTGTAGGATTTTGTCTCCATATGCTTCTGATTACCCACCAGGCATCCTGATGTGGTTGATTTTTCTCATCTATTATTGCGCTTAAGTTTAAATCTAAACGTATATTTTTTCCAATTCGACTACTTATATTAGAAGACAGGTTAAATCTGTTATAATTTAAATCGCCTGATTTGTACATGCCTTGTTGCTGCATATAACCTAATCCTACATAATAATTAACGTTATCACCACCGCCGGTTACACTTAAATTATGTTGTGACTGTGGGAAAACATCTCTTATAAGCGCGCCAAACCAATCCTCAACTCTTCTGGTACCATTTAAATAAGGGGCAAAGGCTGCGCTGTCATAAATGGGTTTTGCACCGAAACCACCACCCATTGTTCTCTCGTTCCAAAATGTCATCCAATCAACCGGATTAGCCGCCTTAGGCATCCCTGAAAGTTGCTGCCAAGTTTGAGTAAAATTGTAATTGAGTTCTGTAGCTCCTTTCTTTCCTTTTTTAGTAGTTATCAGCACCACCCCGTTTGCCGCTTTTAACCCATATACTGCTGCTGCGGCATCTTTTAAAACTGATATACTTTCTATATCATTGGCATTGAGTCTTTCAAAGTTAGGACGCGGCACACCATCAACTATTACCAAGGGATTACCCAATCCTCTTATATCCAGAGAGCCATTGTAAGCTCCGGGTTCCGCGCTACCTTGAACAATCCTTACTCCCGGCATTTTACCAGTAAGCATATTCCTAAGATCTTCATTCTTCGTTGTCGTTATCTCTTCATTTGTAATTGATGCAATGGAACCGGTTACGGTTTCTCTTCTTTGCGTACCATATCCTACAACAACTACTTCATCTAATGCAGATTCGTTATCTGTTAAGGTAACCTGTATTGTATTGGCTCCTTCATTTAGCACATAATCCATTCGCTCAGCTTGATATCCCACATGCGTAAATTCAATGCTGTAATCACCTGCAGATAAAGTATTAAATGCAAATGTACCGTTTGATTGAGTCAGAGTTATGTTTTTTTGACCGTCAGAACCGACAATAGTAACCGTTACCGATTCAATCGGTTCATTAAGCGAATTGAAAACAACACCTTCTAAACGGGAATTTGCAGTTTGTGCACTTAGGTTGTTAACTAAAAATAAAGTTGCACATAATAGCAACCCTTTACAGAATGTTTTTATCATTTGACTCATTTTGATATGATTTAAATTCCCAAAAATGGTAGATTATAAAAATAATAAAAATTGTCTACGTTTACATTTTATCTATTTCAAAATTATAACAATTAATTAAAATAACAACTTTATTGACAAATTTTTTATAAAATTATTTTTAATAAAATTATATAATATTTATAATCAACATTTTATTTTAAAATATTAATAAAAAAATAGGTAGAATAAACTACTGTACGTTATAGTAACGTTTACATTTATTATTTTTTATTAAACAATATAATCCTATATTTGTTTCATCTTGTTATAAATAATCTTCAATGCAGAATCTTACAATTGTTGAAATAGCAAAAAAACTGAACGTTTCTACTGCCACTGTTTCCAGGGCACTAAACGGTAGCAGCCAGGTGAAGGAAGCAACACGAAAAAAAATCCTGGATTTTACGCAAAATATGGGTTATAGCATCAACGGCGTGGCCTCTACACTTAGAAGCAATAAATCAAAAATAATTGGTCTGATTGTTCCCAAGATCTCTATGAATTTTCATTCCGAAGTGATCACTACTATTCAAAACGAATTGTATAAATTCGGCTACAATGTTATCATACTTCAGTCCAACGATTCCATCGAACTTGAAAAGCAAGCTACGGAAACACTTTCGTCTTTAAGAGTTGCCGGCGTTATAGCTGCTGTAACTTTGCATACCACAGATTTCAGTCATTTCAATATTTTTCTTCAAAAAGAAATCCCGGTAATTTTTTATGACAGAATACCCGATTATTCTTTCGGCTCTACCAATATTTCCGGCGACGATTTTCAGGGGGGCTATGATGCTACAAAACATTTATTGGAAGTGGGTTGTAAAAATATTTTGCACATCTCGGGGCCGTTGGAATGTTATTTATACAAATACAGGTCTAAAGGCTACAAGGCTGCGCTGGAAAAGTATGGCATTCCTTTTAAGAAAGAAAATATTTATTATCACGAACTGACACATGAAAATGCATGGAATACTTTAGTAAAAGCTATCAGTAACGATCCTTCAATAGACGGCATTTTTACAGCTAACGATACCTGTGCCATTGCCGCATTGGAGTTTTGTAAATCAAAGGGAATAGACGTGCCGAAAGATATAAAAATAATTGGTTATTCAAATGACAAAAGAACCTCTATTGCCAGTCCTTCTTTAAGTACGGTTGAGCAGTTTCCCGCTGAATTCGGCAAAAAAACGGTGGAAGTTTTAATGAATCAGCTTAGCTGTGAAGAAAGCAATCTATCCGTTAAACTAAAAAAATCAGACAACTATATTATACCCGTTTCGATTATAAGAAGAATGTCAACATAAAAAAATAAAAATGAATATTTCAAAACTTTTTGATCTTACTGGAAAAACTGCTCTTATAACAGGCGCCAGCAGAGGCATTGGAGCAGCAGTTGCCATTGCCATGATTCATTCTGGAGCTGAGGTTATTTGTGTTTCACACAATTTTCCCGAAAACTCCGAAGTAGAAAAAGAAGCAAAAAAATACAACAAACGTTTCAGTAAATACAGTGTGGATTTCTCGTCAAAAGAGGTAATTTATCAATTTCTAAAAGATATAAAAGAGAAAGAAAATAGTATAGATATTTTAGTAAACAATGCAGGTACAATATTAAGAAAGCCATTAATCAATCATGATGATGAAACATGGAGTCAAGTGTTATCCATTAACCTTGATGCGCAGTTTATTTTAGCGAGAGAAATCGGAAAAGAAATGATTGAACGAAATAGAGGAAAAATCATCTTCACATGTTCTATGCTTTCCTATCAGGGAGGTATAAATGTTGCAAGCTATACTGCCAGTAAATCTGCCATAGCAGGTATCATCAAAGCATTTGCAAATGAATGGGCTTCAAAAGGCATAAATGTAAACGGCGTGGCTCCCGGT
>JAEWWO010000390.1 GCA_023396345.1 Bacteroidota bacterium | reverse complement strand
CCATATTTTTTCTATGCCTAAATGTGCTTTCAGTTCGCTGAAAGTACGGATGATATCTTTGATGGTAAATAAAGGGAAATCTTTGTAATATGGTTTTTTGGTTTTAGGATTTGTATCCAGCGGACCCGTGCTGCCATAACAACTTCCGGGAATATTGGCACATATAATAAAGTGTTCTTCAGGATTAAAAAGCTTTTGTTCTCCAATCAATCCCGGCCACCAGTCTTCTGCTTCGCTATTGGCAGTAAGTGCGTGAAATACCCATACCACGTTGCTTTTGTCCGCATTCAGTTTGCCTAGCGTAGAATAATGCAGCTGAAAACCGGCAATACTTTTGCCGCTTTCCAGCAAAAAATCTTTTTTATATTTAAATGTTGCGTTTTTCATTTCAACCTAATACTTTCAACTTAAAACTTATTATCTGATAGCCTGTTCAAAATCAGCTATAATATCATCAATATGTTCTAACCCAACACTCACACGAATCAGATTGGGCAATACCCCTGATGCATGTTGTTCTTCATCGCTTAATTGCTCGTGTGTAGTAGATGCAGGATGTATCACCAGTGTTTTGGCGTCGCCCACATTTGCTAAAAGGCTTGCCAGTTTTAGTTTATCAATCACTTGCAAAGCAGCTTCTTTTCCTCCTTTTACACCAAAGTTAAGCACACCTCCGAACCCTCTCTTCAAATATTTTTTTGCATTTTCATAATAAGGACTGCTTTCTAATCCGGGATACCACACGAATTCAACTTCCGGCTGTGCTTCTAACCATTGCGCCAAAGCAAGTGTATTGTTTACATGACGTTCAGCACGCAGCGATAAAGTTTCCACGCCCTGAATTAAAAGAAATGAATTAAACGGACTTTGCGCCGGACCAAAATCTCTTAATCCTTCTACTCTTGCACGGATTGCAAATACGATATTGGGAAGTCCTAAAGGATTGCCTTCTCCGAAGGTATTCCAGAAGTTAAGACCGTGATAGCCTTCTGATGGATCAGAGAATTGAGGGAATTTACCATTACCCCAGTTATAATTACCGCCATCAATGATTACGCCACCCAGGGAAGTTCCGTGTCCACCAATCCATTTGGTTGCAGAGTGAACCACAATGTTGGCGCCATGTGCAATAGGATTAAACAAATAACCTCCGGCTCCAAAAGTATTATCTACCACCAAAGGAATATCATATTTTTTTGCCAATGCAGCTACTTTATCAAAATCAGGAATATTGAGTCTTGGGTTACCGATTGTTTCCAGATAAATAGCTTTTGTGGTTTCGTCAATTTTTTCTTCCAGTTTTTCTACGCTGTCATCTTCTGCAAAACGCACATCGATACCCAGTCTTTTAAATGCTACTTTAAACTGATTGTATGTGCCGCCGTAAATGAAAGGAGAAGAAACAAAATTATCTCCTGCCTGCAAAAAATTATTAAGCGCTATAAATTGTGCCGCTTGTCCTGAAGAGGTTGCCAATGCTGCAACTCCGCCTTCCAGTGCAGCAAGTCTTTGTTCAAAAACATCGGTTGTTGGATTTTGCAGTCTGGTATAAATATTACCAAACTCTTTCAGTCCAAAACGATTAGCAGCCTGTGTAACATCGTTGAATACATACGACGACGTCTGATAAATTGGAACTGCTCTTGATTGTGTTGTTTGCTCCACGCTTTGTCCTGCATGTATTTGCAGCGTTTCAAATTTTAAATTTCCCATTTTCTTTTTGTTTTTTTGGTTCAAAAAATAATTTAATAAAAATTCTTTGAAACCCTTACCAGTCCGGAGATTGAGCTTAATTGCATATTACAACAAAAAAGCCCGTCTGAAAAATCAGACAGGCTTTAAAATTTATTTTTACAATTAAGTATTCAAAGTTGTTTATCCGATTTTATCTTTCCAATTTTTTCAAATTGGTTGGAGTTAGCACCTTTCATCTTGTGATGAGGTTGCTAAGGCTTCAACGTGCCAGTCACTCAGCCTTTCTTGATAAGAATTTTAAGAACTGCTGCAAAAGTAATGGTGAACATTCAATTTGCCAAAAAAATATCCGGAAAATGTTTATCGTATTGTCAGGCATTTGTCTTTTAACATCAAGTTATTGTTAACTCTTAAAGATAATTTTAATTAAAGACTTTTTGTTTTTTTACATTTGATAAAAGACACATTATGCAAAAGAGAATAATAAAAAATACAGAGCTTGAAATAGCTCCTATAAACTTTGGAGGAAATGTATTTGGGTGGACATTAGATGAAAAACAATCCTTTGAAATTCTGAACGCCTTTACTGATGCGGGTTTCAACTTTATTGATACGGCAAATACCTATGCCTGGTGGCTTAATGGCATTGGCGGACAGTCAGAAACGATTATCGGTAAATGGATGAAAGAACGTGGCAACAGAGATGAGATTGTGTTGGCAACTAAAACAGGTTCCGAAACAAAAGACCATCCGAAAGATATAAGCAGACAGCATATTTTAAAATCAATCGATGAATCTTTACAAAGATTACAGACAGATTATGTAGATATTTATTACACACATTTTGATGATGAAAAAACACCGGTAGAAGAAACTTTAGAAGCTTATGATGAAATAATAAAAGCCGGGAAAGTGAGGTATATTGCGGCTTCCAACGTATCTCCTGAAAGATTGAAAGCTTCTTTTGATGCTGCCGAAAAAAATAATTTACCCAAATACGTTGCCTTGCAGCCTCATTACAATTTGGTAGAACGGGACGGGTTTGAAAAGGATTATGCTGATTTAGTAAATGAATATAATTTGAGTGTGTTTCCTTATTGGGCACTTGCATCCGGATATCTTACCGGCAAATACAGGAGTGAAGCGGATTTTGGAAAAAGCGTAAGGGGAAAGAGTGCTGAAAAATATCTGAACAAAAAAGGGTTTGCTGTTCTTTCT
>JAEWWO010000388.1 GCA_023396345.1 Bacteroidota bacterium | reverse complement strand
TCATGATACCGGGACCGGCATGATTTGCCGCTGCCATACCTGTTATAGAAAACAATCCCGCACCAATAATTGCACCGATACCTAAGGCAACTAAAGCTCCGGATGTAAGTGTTTTTTTGAATCCTTCCTGATCATGTGATTCTGCAAGTAAAGAAGTAACTGACTTTTTTGAAAATAAACTCATGGGTGCATATTTTATTATAGAATCAACAAAATAAAGGTAATTTTTATAAAAATTTACAAAAAAAATAGTCTTTTTAGTAAAAAAATATTTATCAGGATTTAATTATAGACATGAGGAAGAAATAATGTCTGCAAGAATGTATATTACTGCTACAGAAAAAATATATTTTTATTTAGATACTAATAAGTATTTTCGTTGCTTAGTTTAGTGGCGTAAAAATTGATAAATGGGGAATATTCTAAAGTATTGTTGTGTATTTTTTTTCTTACTGACCTTCGGATACAGTTATGGCGCAGACTTGGTTGTAAATACCAAAGTCACGGATCAATACGGAGGAACAATCAAAAAACTGAAAATTGAACGTTTTGACGGCAAAAATTATTTACCCGTAAATTACACAAAAAATAAACTCGGAAATATAGAGTTCAAAGCAAACGCAACAGATTCCGTTATTTTTTCTGCATTTAAAAATAGTACTTTACGCACAACCGTACAGGACATTGCCGGTGAAGATAAGCTTGTGATTAATAAACCATATTCTTTAATTGATCTGGTAAATCCTCAGTTTTATATTTTCTATGGCGGACTGTGGTTGCTGTTGTTCATTGTGTTTGCAGAGACCGGATTGTTCTTAGGATTTTTTCTGCCGGGCGATTCTCTCTTGTTTATTGCCGGTGTTTATAGTCAGAATCTTGCGAAGTCTTTTTTTGATACAGGCAGCGACTTTGGCAATCTGGTAATAGTGATGGTGCTGATTATTATTGCCGGAATACTCGGAAATATTCTGGGCTATTATATGGGCGCCAAAAGCAAAAAGTTTTTTTACAACATGAAAGATACCTGGTACTTTAAAAGAAGATATCTGGACGAAGCACATGAATTTTATGTAAAATATGGCGGTGGCGCTATTTTCCTCGCCCGTTTTCTTCCTATTGTAAGAACCTTTGCTCCTATTGTAGCAGGTATTGTAAAAATGGATAAAGGAAAATTTATGTTTTACAATATCGTGGGCTGTATTACCTGGGTTGTATTGCTGGTAGCCGGCGGACATTATCTTGACTCGTACATAAGAAATACTTTTCATTTTGAACTGAAAGATCATTTGGGTGTGATAATTATTACCTTAATCGTAATTACTACTTTTCCGGTTTTATTAAAGCTACTGAAATCTAAAGTTTCAAAACGCAAAGCAAATAATACTTTACCTGATGACGAAAATTAATACGGCGATATTCGATATGGATGGTCTGCTCATAGACAGTGAACCTATCTGGAAAGAAGCAGCAAATGATGTTTTTGAAGAATATGGATTCAAACTTACGGATGAAGAATATGCTCTCACAGTAGGCATGCGCACTTATGAATTTGTACAACACTGGATAAAGCATTTCAATCGTTCAGAAGATGATATTCCTTTTCTCAACGATAAAATCATTAAAATTGTTATTCAAAAAATAGAGCAAAGAGGTAAACCTATGCCGGGAGCAACAGAATTGGTGAAACAATTTAAAGAAAATAATTTTAAAGTGGGGATTGCTTCTTCTTCGCCTTTGGAATTAATTGAAGTAGTAGCAAAAAAGCTGGATATAGAACAATATGTTGATATTCTAACTTCTGCCGAAGACCTCGAATATGGCAAACCTCATCCGCAGGTATTTATAGAATGTGCTAAAATATTGGGTACAGATCCTATCAATTGCATTGTGTTTGAAGATTCTTTTAATGGAATGATTGCCGCTAAAGCCGCGCGTATGCTTTGCGTGGCAGTACCCGAAAAAACAATACAGACACAAGGCAGATGGAATGCAGCAGATTTGCAGCTTGCATCATTAACTGAATTTGATTTTACAATACTAAACCAATAAAATGTTAATAGATAACATTTCACATATTTCAAACTAAAATATCTGCTATATAGAAAAAATACGCTACATTTGATTTTTACATTCAATTTATAAATTTTAATTTATACAATCATCTAAAAAATTTAAGATTATGGATACTTCAAAAATGATTAAAGCTTATTGCTTAAAAACTAAAGAAAAAAACGTTCCTATGCAGGATGCAGTTGTTTCTAAAACTGCCAGAGGCGGATACATTGCCAAAGGTCACGATGGTAAAGGAAATAAAATGAGTGCTATACTTAGCGAAGCTAATGCTTTGCAGGCTATTAAAGATGGCGTAGCAAAACAAGATTTCTAAGCAATAATCATCATACTGAAAAGAGATTGGCAATACGTCAATCTCTTTTTTTATTGTGATGCTTAAAACGGCGCAGGAAGCAGATTCTTCATTCCGATAAATTGGAATCAGAACGAGACTATGT
>JAEWWO010000380.1 GCA_023396345.1 Bacteroidota bacterium | reverse complement strand
AAATGCAACGGCTAAACTGGTAGCTTCTACCTCTGATCCGTTGGCTGCGTCCAAGCAATATGTAATGGAACTGGATACTACTGAATTATTCAACAGCCCCTCTAAGATTACAAAAACTATTACTTCTAAAGGTGGGGCACTAGAGTTTGATCCGGGAATATCTTATACGAATGAAAGAGTTTATTACTGGCGCGTGAGCTCTGTTGCATCTAATTCGGATGATTACAGATGGAGCAATAGTAGTTTTCAGTATTTAACAGGAAAGGGCGAAGGTTTTGGTCAGGCGCATAGTTATCAGCATTTGCACTCTGATTTAAACAATATAAATATTGACAGTAGTAACGGTCAATTTGAATACAGGACATTAAATATTCCGGTACAGATAAATCACGCTATTGTAGGAGGCGGAAACGCAAGTGGCTGGTCTGATTTTGTTTTAAATGTGAATGGTAAAGTTTTATCACATTACTATTGCAATTATATTAGAAATAGTCTACTTTTCAATATATTAGATCCGAACTCTTTACAACCCTATTACAATCAGGCGATTCCTTCCACAACTCAAAATCCTCCATTTAGTGGGTTTATGGGTTCTGTTGCTGCATGTGGTACTGTTTCTACTGCTTACGACAGAGATCCAAAATCTGATAGAAATAAATCTAATTTTCAATTTCCGTATAATACAAAATCTGATAGAGATAAGATAAAAGATTTTATAGACTGGATTCCCGAAGGAGCCTATGTTGTCATGAGATTGTTTATAGAAACTCCTTTTGAAAATGTACCTCTTATTGATACATGGAAGCAAGATGGAAGTAATTCTTTATATGAAAGTTTGATGAGCCAAAATTTATCTCTGTTAAATGACTTTATTTTTCCGAGAGCAGGAGTATTTATCTTCAAAAAAAATGATGATAGCTACTCTCCATTACAAGAACTAACAAATGGTGCCTTTGGTAAAATTCAAAGACCAGATATTATTTTGGAAGGAAGAGATTCTATAGGAGTAATTACTTCTCCAAAATTTGGTCCTGCCCATTCCTGGAAAAAAATTGAGTGGACAGGAAACAGTGAGGAAACCACTTTGGGAGATAATATTAACATCAATGTTATTGGTTATACAGCACAAGGAGATAGCAGTGTTTTGTTAACTTTAAACAGAGACCAGAACAGTTATGATATATCAGGTATAAATGCATCTCAATATCCATATCTAAAGTTGAAGATGGAAAATAAAGATGCTGTAACAAATACACCTTATCAATTACATAGCTGGCGTTTATTGTCTGTTCCGTTGCCGGAAGGAGGATTGGCTCCAAACATCAGCTTTAGCGCACCGGATACTATCGGTCAGGGACAGGATATTAAATTATCTGTTGCCTTTAAAAATGTTAGCGGACAGTCTTTTTCTGATTCTTTAGTTAATAAAATTACCCTCGTTGATGCTAATAATGTGTCTTATTCAATTCCTATAAGTAAAATTAAACAACTGGCTCCCGGCGAAACGCAGATTATAGAATTTACTATTCCGGGTGATACTGCTGTTTATAACAGCCAGATTGCCGATTCTTCTATGAGAATGCCGGTGAGTACTAAAGATCTGTCAGGTAAAATAACTATCGGAGTAGACATTAATCCCGGATTACAAACTCCCGAATATACTCATGATAATAATATCTTGTACAAGACAGTATTGAGCATGAAGGAAAACTCTTTAACAGATATGGATGTTACGTTTGACGGCATGCACATTCTTGATAATGATATTGTTTCTTCTATTCCGAAAATCAATATAAGACTGCGCGATGAATCGAAACATATTCTGGTAAAAGATACGTCATCTGTAAAAGTTACTTTACGATATCCGAGCGGAGCTCTGAAATATTTCAATTATAATTCAGATACTCTACAGTTTTTTGCGGCACAGAATCCCGAAAAGAATGAAGCTTTGGTTGATTTTAAACCATTCTTAACCGAAGACGGAACTTATCAGTTAAGTATAACGGGATTGAATGCAAGTAATCCTAATTCAACACCGGTAAATTACAGTGTTTCTTTTCAGGTTTATAACAAGCCGATGATTTCAGATATGTTCAACTATCCCAATCCGTTTACCACTTCAACAGCCTTTGTGTTTACGCTTACGGGAAGTCAGGTTCCGCAGAATTTACGTATACAAATATTAACCGTAACAGGCAAGATAGTAAAAGAAATTACCAAACAGGAACTGGGAAATATTACTATTGGCAGAAATATAACGGAATACAAGTGGGACGGAACCGACCAATACGGACAGCCGCTGGCAAACGGCGTTTACCTGTACAGAGTTATTACAAATCAGGATGGAAAAAAACTGGATAAGTTTGAGATTAAAGATGCAAACGGCAACAATATTAATACTTCGCAATACTTTAATAAAGGTTATGGTAAAATGTATTTGATGAGGTAGGGTTAGAGGTTGAGGTTGAGATATTTTATATACAATCTGAGCATTATTTTCCTGATTTCCTTTTTCTTGTAACCCAGGGTTTTAGTAAGTTGTAGAGGAATTTATTTTTTGAAGCAAAGAAAATGTATAATGCCTTTGGGTCGAATTTTAAAAAATCTTTTGCCGATAATTTTTTTGTAAAACTATTTACATAATAGAAGTCACCACTAAACCAGGAAGCCAGCAAGCATTTGCGTTTATGATTAAATTGCCTTAAATATTCTATATTTTCAGGAATTGGATTTTTGGCAACAAAGTATAAAGCAATTTCATTAAATCTATTAAAATATTCTATTTTTTTTCTTATGTCAGTAGCATGACTGATAGAGCCTTTTCTATTCCAGTAATAGAGTGTTGCTTCAGGCATATAACATATGCGTGATTTTGGAATGATTGACATGAATAAAGGAAAGTCTTGCACAATAAAGTTTTTCTCTACAAATAAATCTATATCATTAAAGTTGATTAATGATCTTTTAAAGCAAATTGTTGAAGGATGAATAAATCCTTCCAGCAGATATTGTATATAAGGATTTTTTGAAAGTTTAAATTTCTTGTTCATTTGAATTACTGCATTTTTAGGATCGTCAGTATATTCTTTATAATTTGTAAATACAATATCATAATTGCTACATTCTAATAAGTTCACCTGTTTTGACAGTTTATGAGTATCGCTCCAGAAATCGTCACAATCTAAAAGAGCAATATATTTTCCTTTAGCCGCATGAAGAGCGTATGAAAAGTTTTTTATTAAACCATTATTTTTATCTGAAAATATTATATTAATTACGGAGCTGAATTTGTTTTTATATTCTAATAAAACATTCTTTGTATTGTCTGTAGAGCAGTCATCTGCAATAATTATTTCTATTGGAAAATCAACTTTTTGCATTAAAACAGAGTCAATTGCCCTGGAAATATATTTATCCATATTATAAGAAGTAATACATATACTCACAACGATTTCACCTGACTCTTGTGCCATAAAATAAATTTTTTAGTATTAGCTTAGTTTTGGAAAATAGTGATTTGTTGTAGTTATTTAAGAAAATAGAATAAAAAGAATAATAACAGAATCTTCTTACGTAGTATTTAATACTTTTATTTTCTTTTAAAAAAGTGTAATAATTTATATATTCATTACACTTTTCTTCTATATTGAAATGTTTTTCGGCGATGTTTCTAACTTTTTGCGAATCGTCGGCATTATATTTCCTTATTTCGCGTATTATATCTTCTACTTCAAATATTTTCTTAAAAGCTCTTCCAGAGCAATTATATTTTAAACTGTTATTAAAATCATTGAGTATATAACCGTCTGCATAACCATTAAAGTAATCTCTTTCATCATAAATTATTACAGGTCTTCCGCACGCCATTGCATCATAAGCAGACCTTCCTATTCCAATGACAATATCTGCTTCATTGATTTCTTCCTGAATATTTAATGAAGGATTGTTGTATTTATTTATAGTTTTAAAATTAAGAGAAAGCATATTACATACTGTTGCAATCTTTTCATTAGTAGATTGCCCCTGACATAAACTCAATACTGTGTTTATTTTTAAAGATACAGGATTAATAATTCTGAATTTTTTTAAATTAATTCCATTATATATGATTTTGCTTTTTATTTTTTTTGATGCTAAATGCTCTTTAACCTCTGTAGTTATTGATACATGTCCATCCGCCTTCCGGCTTGGTTGTTCAAATTTGTTTATTATACCGTGACATGTTTGTATAATAAATCCCTTTCCGAAAAGATAGTCAATCACAGGAATATGATTTGCGAGTATTAAATCATATTTCTTTCTGCTCATATATTTAATGCCTAATTCATTTTCTATTTTATCACTCAAAATGCCCTTGTGTAAGGTGAAATATTCTACATTATGAAATTTGCTAAGCTCCTCTATTATAGCATATGTGTATGATTCACAACCACCTATTGTATTTAAGTTTTTTGTAGCTACTAATATATTCATCTTTAACTCCATTTTCCATTTAAATAGAAATGCCCTAATGCTTTGGTAGTAAGCTCTCCGCTTTTATTTATATCTGAATTTTCTACACTGAATTGTGCAATATTTTGTAGATGTGTGAGGCGTTTATGTCCCTTTTGGGCTAAAGTAATTGTTATAAAATAATTTCCACTGGTTAATAATAACAGAGGAATTGTATAGGTAACAGTGCCGGTATTGGTTTCAAATGATTTGTCGAAAAAACTTGTATCACCTGCAATATTATTGTAGCCATCCGTAAAATAAATTCCTATACCTGTATTCTTATCGAAACTAATATAATTTTTTAAGTTTATAATTATTTGCATGCTGTCACCAGTAAGGAAATAATTAGAAAGGTTGTTATCATTTTTAATTTGGATAGATTCAATATAATTATCTTCTGGATAAATTATAGTGTTTTTATTATAGGCTGAGTTTTCTTCGATATATTTTTGAATACAACTCTCAATTTTTCCCATGTTATTGATCTCCCCATTTTTCAACAGCATTCCCTTATTGCACAGATTCTGAACAGCTGCCATATTATGGCTTACAAACAACACGGTTCTTCCTTCGCCCTTGCTGATGTCGCCCATTTTACCTAAACATTTTTTCTGAAACTCTGCATCACCTACAGCCAGTACTTCGTCCACAATCAATATTTCAGAGTCAAGGTGTGCAGCCACTGCAAAAGCAAGCCGCACGTACATTCCGGAAGAATAACGTTTTACGGGAGTGTCAATATATTTTTCAACACCGGCAAAATCCACTATTTCATCAAACTTGCGCGTTATCTCTTTTTTAGTCATGCCCAAAATCGCTCCGTTCAGATATACATTTTCTCTGCCTGTCATTTCAGGATGAAAGCCCGTACCTACTTCCAGTAATGAAGAAATTCTTCCATTAGAAAATATTTTTCCGGTTGTGGGTCTGGTGATTTTGCTGAGGATTTTTAATAGAGTTGATTTGCCGGCACCGTTCTTTCCGATAATACCCACTGCATCTCCCTGTTCAATTTCAAAATCAATATCCTGTAACGCCCATACATATTCGCTTTTGCCTTTTGTTGTTCTGTCGTTTGTGTCTCCGATTTTTAGATATGGGTCTTCTTTGCCTCTTATAGTATGCCAAAAACGATTAAGGTCGTGCGAGAGTGTTCCGGTTCCCACTTGTCCTAATCTGTATTTTTTTGATATGTTTTCGGCTTTTAGAGATAGCATATGATAAATTTAGGTTGAGGCTAAGATTTAGTTTTAAGAGATAGTATGATTTTATTTATGTAGTGAATTATTTCTTCAATTTTTGTGTTTATTATTTTTATATCGTCCATTTTAAAATAAGATACTGTGTTCCCATAAATCAATAAGCTTTTAGTTTCAAAAGCAGAGCCTTTGGAATAATCATAGAATTTTATTTTATCATTTTTTGTTCTGCGTCCAAAATATTCTGCAATATTTGCTGAAATACTTACTGCGGCTCTTCTCAATTGAGATGTCAGTCCGTAGTCTTCCTTAGGTGGTAAAGGTATGCTGATAGTAAAACATTTTTCTGCAACCTCTAAAGCCTTTTGCCACACAGGCATTTCAGTAAAATCTTTATACATACATCTTAGTGTTTTAAAATTTGAATCTCAACCTCAATCTTAACCTTAACCTTAACCTTAACCTCAACCTCATCCTCACACCGTATCCATAAAATTCTTTTCTACTTTATTAAATATTATCGTTCCTGTTGCTAAAATAAATAATGTAAATAATAAACAATAAATAATGCTGGCTGTACTAAATTCTCCTCTTCCTAAAAATCCATAACGGAATATTTCTATAACAGGTGTAACGGGATTTGCATTTACAAACCATTTATATTTTTCAGGTATAGATGATAATGGATATATAACCGGAGTAGCATACATCCATAATTGTACAGAGAAGCTCAACAGGAAAATTAAATCACGATACTTGCTGGTAAGAGAGCTGATAATCATTCCAAATCCTAATGCCTGCAAACCTATTACGATTATTAGCAATGGTAATAGAAGTGCATATACATTAGGTTGAATGCTGTTGGTAGAAATGAAATAGTATATCCATACACCCATAAATAACAAAAGCTGAATGCCTAATTTTATCAGATTGCTCACCACAATGGATAAAGGTAAAATCAATCTTGGAAAATAGACTTTGCCAAATAAATTGGCATTATCTTTAAATACAGTCGCTGTTTTGTTTAAGCTGTCGGAAAAATAATTCCATAACGTAATTCCCGAAAGATAAAATATAAACATTGGAATGCCGTCTGTGCCTATCTTTGCTATGTTTCCAAAAACGATTGCGAAGATTAAAGTCGTTAATACAGGTTGAATAAAAAACCATATCGGTCCTAAAATTGTTTGCTTGTAATAAGAAACAAAATCTCTTTTAACGAGTAAGAACAACAAATCTCTGTATTGCCATACATCCCTGAGAGGAATGTTCAGTAATGCAGTTTTTGGCTGAATGATTTCGGTCCATTGTTGTTTTTGTTCTGTCATTAAACGATATATAAAGATTATTCAAAGTTAAAATATTTATCTTTATATCCGAATATTAATACTATGTCTTCAATTAAACAGATAGCTTATATTGAATTAGATTGTCATTCCGAAGTTGTAAATAATTTTATGACACTAATGGATGATACTGCTATGTTTCATGTAGATTACTATCTGGCAGATGCTGTGATTGATGAACTTCATTTACTTACAAATGAAAATATTATTTCGGCAGAGAAATCAAACATTCTATCACTGTTGAAAGCTAAATACGATTTAGTGATTATTGGTACTGCGAATCGTGATTTTAATCTTTATGAAAAGATAGCAAAGGAGTTCAATACTTGTGTGATAGTACACAATATCAATTTTGTAAAAACTACAGCCGATAATATTATTAAAAAACTTTTCTTACGTAACACTACGCTTGCTTTACGACTGATTAAATCTGGGCTTTTCAGGAAAGACGCATTCCACAATCATGTCCAAATGCTTGTGTTGGATGAGGCTTTGGTATTAAAAAATAAAGAATTAAATCTTTCATTCTTTCCTTTATCATCTAGTCAAACGAGCAGCCGTATTAAAGATATTGGAAAAATAAAAATTATAATACCGGGTACTGTCAGTCAAAAGAGGAGAAACTATCGGCATATTCTTACTAACATAAAACAATTCACATCTCAGATCTCAATCACATTTCTTGGTAAAGCTTCAGGTGAAGAACTGGAGTGGCTTGAAAAAACTAAAAAAGAAATATCACCCAATGTCGATTTAATTTATTTTACTGAGAATGTACCTCAGCATAAGTTTGATGAAATCATGCATTCGTCTGATGTAATTTGGAGTCCCATTCAGCCGACAATTAATTTTTGTGGTGTAACAGAATATTACGGTAAATCAAAGATTTCAGGTAATGTTAATGATGCCATTAAATTTGGTAAACCAATTTTGATTCCTGATTTTTATGAAAGCGATTTGCCTTTTGTTTTTAATGAAGAGGAAAATATAGAACAACAATTAATTGAATTAAATAAAAAAGATTTTTCTTTTGAAAAATACAGCAAAGAAAAAATCCTGAAACAACTGGAAAATACTTTGCTCCGTTTATTAACTAAATAAATACTCAATATCTTCTCTGCTAAGGCTTTTTACAAATCCTGATTCTGTAGATATAAGATCTGCTGCCAGCATACGTTTTCTTTCCTGAAGATGAATAATTTTATCTTCCACAGTGTCTTTGCAAATCATGCGATAGGCGAAAATATTTTTTGTTTGCCCTATTCTGTGTGTTCTGTCAATTGCCTGTTGCTCTACTGCCGGATTCCACCAGGGGTCTACGATATACACATAATCCGCTGCTGTAAGATTTAAACCCACACCACCTGCTTTTAAAGATATCAGAAATACTCTGCAACTTTCATCATTTTGAAAACTATGAATGGCTTTTTCTCTGTCCTGAACAGAAGTGCTGCCATCAAAATATTCATATTTCACTTTGTGGTGATTTAAACTTTCCTTTATCAAAGACAACATGCCCAAGAACTGTGAAAATATGAGAACCTTATGATTGCCTACATTCTCTTCAATTTCTTTGCTCAGTTCATCAATCTTTACAGAATAGTTGGGGTAGCTTTCGTCTTTCAGTATAGCAGGGCTATCACATATTTGTCGCAGCTTCATCAAACCTTGCAATACTGTCAATTGAGAGCGTTGTATACCTTGTCCTTCTATTGCTCCTAATATGCGCTCCCTGTAATCATTTCTGTAGGCATCATAAATTCTGCGCTGTTTTTTATCCATTTCCAGATAAAGAATACTTTCTGTTTTTTCGGGTAAATCTTTCGCTACCTGCTCTTTAGTCCTTCTGAGTATAAATGGATAAATCAATTTTTTTAAATTCTCTTTTTTATCTTCTTCGCCCAGTTTATCTATGGGTATTGCAAAATTTTGTTTAAACCATTCAGATGAGCCTAAAAGTCCCGGATTTAAAAAATGCATCTGAGCATAAATATCAAATGTATTATTTTGTA
This sequence comes from Bacteroidota bacterium, assembly GCA_023396345.1. GTDB lineage: Bacteria > Bacteroidota > Bacteroidia > Chitinophagales > Chitinophagaceae > Haoranjiania. The sequence continues at coordinate 511 of JAEWWO010000380.1, read as the reverse complement.
ATGGCGTACCACTCATGCACAACCGATTAGTTGACTTTAGCAGGCTAACAGCTTTTGCAATTTTACTTGCAGGGTTTTTTATTGCCTGACTTTCATCTAAAATAACATAGTCAAATTGTACTTCTGATAAATGCTTAATGTCGCTTCTTACTGTTCCGTAAGTTGTAATGATAATTTCTGTGCGTTCGTCTGAAAGCCTGTCACGGTGACGGTTTACGCCATGATGAATATGATATTTTATATCAGGCGTAAATTTCTTAATTTCATTTTCCCAGTTGTACAAAAGAGTTGTAGGGCATACAACCAGAGCTTTCAGTTTATTGTTTTTTTCTTTCAGATGATGCAGAAAAGAAAGAGCCTGAATTGTTTTACCCAAACCCATGTCATCAGCCAGAATGCCGCCCCAACCAACTTCGTATAAATAATTAAGCCAGTTAAAGCCAAACTCCTGATAAGGTCTTAAAATATTTTTTAAATGTGCAGGAGGTGATACAGGAGTGATGGTGTGATG
>JAEWWO010000324.1 GCA_023396345.1 Bacteroidota bacterium | reverse complement strand
CCTGTGTGCTCTTTGGCGATGCGGCAGCGGCAGTGTTGCTGGAGCCAAACGAAGAAGGATACGGCATTATAGATTCTATTTTAAGAAGTGATGGTTCAGGAAGAGATTATCTGCACATGAAGGGAGGCGGTTCTTTAAAACCTCCTACGCATGAAACGGTTGACAACAAAGATCATTATATTTATCAGGAAGGTAAAACGGTTTTCAAATTTGCCGTTGTTTCTATGGCAGATGTGAGCTACGAAATTATGCAGAAAAATAATTTATCTGCAGATGATGTAGCCTGGCTTGTGCCACATCAGGCAAACCTGAGAATTATAGATGCTACACGCAATAGAATGCAACTGCCTGAAGAAAAAGTAATGATTAATATTCAGAAATACGGAAACACAACCGGAGCAACCATTCCGCTTTGTTTATGGGAATGGGAAAGCAAACTCAACAAAGGCGACAACATTATATTGGCTGCATTTGGCGGTGGTTTTACATGGGGTTCTGTTTATTTAAAATGGGCTTACTAAGAGTAATAGATACTAAATTACAGATAATAGTGAAAGGAGCGGGCAAATGTCTGCTCCTTTTTTCTTTGTAATGCATATTTCCTTCTTCGCCCTTCCATCTTCTTTCCTTCCTACTGCACTCTTCCTCCTTCATTCTCCCTTCTCCGCTCTTCCACCTTCCCTCTTCTTAAACATTAACCTTAATTTTATTGCAGTTACGCCTAAAATGGCATAAATTTGGCTAAAGTATTTCTGTAACCAGAACCAAACATTTAAGTAGTGCAATTGGTTCATAAAAAATTTGTTACCATGTCAAATAAAAAATTTATAGGCGGTTTGGCAGTTGGCATCCTTGCCGGTTCATTAGTTTCCTACTTTTTAAATACCAGACAAGGAAAAAAGCTGGTTGAAGATGTAGCTGAATTTACAAGTAGTGCAATTGAAGAAATCAAATTTGGTATTGACAATATTGACATTACTTTAGAAAGAATTTTTCATAAAAGAAAAACATCTCTTGATGAGTTAGATCCTGAAAAAGACTTTACTGAATACGACGAAATTTTCTCTTAACAACTATTGAAAACACTTAAAACATTATGCAGGAAGAACAAAAGCAATATACAGAACCAAACTTTTTTGAACAGTACGGAGATAATATAAAAAATCAGATTGAAGACAGGCTGCTTTTGTTTAGACTTCAGGCTGTAAAGATTACCACGAAGATATTGATGAAAATATTCTTATTCATCATCATTACTTTATTTGCATTCTTCATTATCCTGTTTTTAAGCATGATGCTGGCTTATTATTTAAGCGATTTATTCAATAGTTATTACTATGGCTTTGGCGCAGTCGGTGGATTTTATCTGCTGCTGCTGATAATTATAATTGTTTTCAAAAATGCAATATTTGGAAACTTTGTTATGAACAATATTACAGATGCCATATTTGATAAAACCGAAAAAATAGATACCGATGGAAAGTAAAATAAGTAAAAATATTGATGGTAGCTGGAACCTTTCGGAAGTGAATAATATGAAAGATTTGGAAAACGAAATATCTTTGCTGAAAGCCAGAGCCAATGCGGGTTTCGATCAATTAAAAGCTGACACAACTCAGCTTCCCAAGCAGGCGTTTAACTCAACAGTGGGCAAAGCAATTCCTTTCTTATCTACCGATAAAAATAATACCTCGTCCTCATCAGGAAATTCTGTTCTTTCATTTATAAATCCTTCTACAATTGGTGTGGCTACTACCGTATTCAGTACCGTAAGATCTTTATTTGGCCGCAAAAGAAAACGCAGCTCAAAGCAAGGACTGGCCGGCATTGGCAAAGGACTTGCCACAACAGTGGCTTTAGAAGGAGCAGGCTTTTTGGTGAATGTACTTAGCAGATGGAACGAAAGAAGAAAAGCCAGAAAAGAAATCAGAGACATTCGCGTAAAGACTGAAGTTTTAAAGCTTTTGAAAGAAGAGCAGAATAAACTTTCATAAATTAGTGAGTTTCTGCTATTTATTATTCTTAATTCCCTTTATTTTCATTATTTGTGAATATATTTGTACCTTAAAAATGTCTTATAAAATTTAATCATTGAGCAAAGGGGTAAATATATTTTTGAAAGTTATCGGTTGGATTCTTCTGTCCATACTGATAATTGTTTTGCTCGTGTTCTTTGCCATTCAAATTCCCGGTGTACAAAACTTCGCTAAAGATAAGGCTGTTTCTTTTTTAAAAGATAAAACCAATACAGAAATATCCATTGGTAATTTCAGATTAAAGCTGTTCAACAGTGTTGAACTAGGCGATGTATACATAGAAGATTTGCATAAAGACACCCTGCTGTATGCAGAAAGATTAGAGGTGCATTTGAATATGCTTAACCTTCTCAAAAGCAACGCAAACGTAAACTCGCTTGAACTTGAAAATGCTTTTGTAAACATGCACCGCAGTGCCCCGGATACAGTTTTTAATTTTCAATTTATTATAGATGCATTTGCTTCTCCTGACCCTGTTGAGAAAGATTCTACAGTGGCTGATTTTGCAGCAAATGTAAAAGAACTGGTGCTCGACAATGTGAGACTAAACTATGCTGACGATGTGGTGGGCTCTTCTTTCTACCTTTCTACCGGACTACTGGCAACCGAACTGGAGAAGTTTGATCTTCGTACATTAACAACTGTTTTTGGCGATATAAAACTCGAAGATACGCATGCGCGTATACGCATGTTTCAGCCAAAAGTTTTTTTACAATCAGCCAATATTTTAGCAACCGGCACGCAGGAAACAGAAACATCAGAGTTGCCTCTGGGCGTGGGAAATATAGATTTCAAGCGGGTTTCAGTTGATTATATTGATGAGATTACTGCGATGAATGTAAACTTTGGTTTGCGAACGCTTGCAGCTGTACCGAAAGATGTAAATATTAATACGATGCATTTTCATCTGTCAAGCGTTACACTCGACAGTGCAAGAACGAATGTAGTAATTGGTCCCGATTCGCAAAAACAGACTGATGTAGAATCCACTGCTGACACCGACACGGCATCTGTAACACAATGGAAATTTTTGTTTGATAAAATTGCTATCACAAACAATCATTTTACTTTTGACGATAACAATGCTCCGCGAACAAACAGAGGCATTGATTACAGCCATCTTGATGTAAAAGAATTTAATCTGCTTGCTTCAAATATAGATTTGGCTCCGGTAGATTTTAAAGGCTCTATAGATTCTCTTTCGCTCCGCGAAAAAAGTGGTTTTGTACTTACCAATGCACATACACGTTTTGCGCATAATGATAAATTCACTTCATTAGGTAATTTACTTCTGCAAACACCAAGAACCATCATCAGAGATTCGGTTTATTTAAGTTACAGGTCTTTAAACGACTTGAGCAGAAACCCCGGAAATACTTATGTTGATGCAAGATTGCCCAACAACAGAATTGCGGTGAATGATATTTTATTACTCGTGCCTGATTTAGAATCGCAGCTCGGAAGTTACAGAAATGCTGTGCTTCGTGTGAACTCAAGAGTAAAAGGTTATTTAAGAGATTTGGATATTCCTACACTTGAACTCAGCGGACTGGGAAATACCGAACTTAAAATTTCCGGAAACATCAAGGGTCTGCCAAATGCAGAAAATGCTTATTTTGATTTAGATATTGACCGTCTGGATACTACAAGAGCAGACATTATGAATTTTCTGCCGCCGGGTACAATTCCTCCCCACACCTTCCGCATTCCTAATAACATTAGTGCCAATGGTTCTATAAGAGGTAACATGAAAGATCTGGCTACACAACTCAATGTAAGAACTACCAATGGTAATGCAAACATCAAAGCTGCTGTAAATGAAAACGGAAGATACACCGCCAACATTGCAACATCAGCATTAGACCTCGGCTATCTTTTGTATCAGGAAAAAAATGTAGGAAAAGTTACTGCCAACATACAGGCAAGTGGCAGCGGTTTAGATTTAACCAATTTTAATCTCAACAGATTATATTCCGACTTCTCAGGAAACGTAAGCAGTGCAAGGGTGATGGAGTACACTTACAACAACTTTAAGATTGACGGCACACTTGCGCGCGGAGTGGTTACTTCTGTTGCGGATATTGCTGATGAAAATATTGCTTTTAATCTTAATTCTGTTATAGATTTAAACGGGTCTTCTCCGGCTATTCAGGCAGATTTAATTTTAGATACAATTAATGTGCATGCCTTAGGATTTATGAATAGCTTTCTGAGTGCAAAAACTAAATTAACTGCCGATTTTACAAATGTAAACCCTGATTATCTCAACGGAACCTTAGTAGTACAGGACCTTACTTATCGTACAGATTCTGCCGGAGGATATTTTGATAGTCTTGTAGTGAGAGCTATCAACGAAGGAGAATATAATCAGCTATATATTTCACTGGACAGTGCAGCAAGAATAAATATGCGCGGAAATTATAAACTTACGCAACTTCCCGCAGCACTTATGTCAACGGTGAATCATTATTACAGTTTGCCCGATTACAAGCCGGAACCTTTTTCACCACAACAATTTGAGCTGGATGGTATAATTA
>JAEWWO010000097.1 GCA_023396345.1 Bacteroidota bacterium | reverse complement strand
AATTTTCTTATTTACAAATTAGCACATTGGCATATTCACAAATTGGCACATTAACAAATTAACCAGCCTTCTTCTCTCTTAATATCAAATTAAGTAATACGCCTACGATACTGCATAGACCAATGCCCGACATTTGAAAAGTGCCGATTTGAAAATGCGCACCGCCAATACCCAGTACCAGAATCACAGACGCAAGAATCTGATTCTTGGTGTGCATCATATTTACTTTTGCATTGGCCATGGTGTGTATACCAACGGCAGCAATAGATCCAAACAATAATATCATTACTCCTCCTAAAACCGGACGCGGAATGGAAGTAAGCAAAGCAGTAAGTACGCCAATAAAAGAAACTACAATCGCTGAGATGGCAGAGATGCGCAGCACTTTAGGATTGGTAACCTTAGTGAGTTGTATGGCTCCGGTAACCTCGGCATACGTTGTGCTGGGCGGACCTCCGATAAATGAAGCCAGAAAGCTTCCCACTCCATCGCCCATTAACGTGCGGTGCAGTCCGGGCTTTTTTATAAAATCTTTTCCGGCTACATTGCCTATGGCATAAATGTTTCCGATATGTTCCACAATCGGAGCAATGGCAACAGGCGCAATATACCAAATAGCTTTCCAGTCAAATGTAGGCAGCACTATTGGTGGCACACTCAACCAGTCAGCACTTTTCACGGCGGTAGTATCTACATATCCTAAAAAGTACACCACTAAATAGCCTACGAGTAAAGCCGAAAAAATAGGAATCAGTTTCAGCATACCTTTTCCATACATCACTGTGAGAATAGCCGTAATCAACGTAATCAATGCAATACCCCAGTGTTCCGATGCATTGCTTACAGCGGTTGGTGCCAGCGATAAACCGATTACCATAATCACCGGACCTGTAACAGAAGCAGGAAAAATTTTGTCAATAAAATTTGTACCGAAATATTTCACCAATAATCCGAAGAGAAAATATAATACACCAACAGCCACTAATCCCGACAGCGTATTTTCATATCCAAAAGCCACAATAGCAATGGGAATAGGTGCAATAAATGCAAAACTACTTCCTAAGAAAACGGGCACTTTGCCTTTTGTAATTAAATGAAAACATAAGGTAGAAATACCTGCGGCGAGTAATGCTATCGCCGGAGAAAAACTTTTGTATGTATCAGGAAAGTCTGTAATGCCCTGCTTCGCCAGCTCCGCTTCTACTCCACTGGTCACCAGAATAGGCACGAGAACAGTAGCCCCGAAGGCTACAAACATAAATTGTATACCCAGAATAATGGTTTGTAATAAGCCTTTGTTTTCCATATTGTATTAATATCAGCGGTGAGGAAAAATATCAATTAATTATTTAACCTGCGAAACAATAATTTCAACTATGGACAAAATCCCGATGAACCACATAATCGGATGTATCTTGTTGAACTTACCGGTAAAAATGCAAAACAATAAATAACTGGCAAAACCATACGCGATGCCGGTACTGATGCTGTAAGTAAGCGGCATCAGAATTAAAGTAAGGAAAGCCGGCACTGCAATGTATAAGTCATTGAAATTAATTTTTATTAAATGCTTCGACATATAAATACCCACCATTACGAGCGCAGGGGCTGTGGCATAAGAAGGTACAATGCCTATCAGCGGAGCAAAGAACATGGCCAGCAAAAAAAACAAAGCAGTAAATACAGAGCTCAGACCGGTTCTTGCACCATTGGCAATACCTGCTGCAGATTCCACATATGTAACTGTGCTGCTGGTACCTATTACACCACTCAACATGGTTGTTACGGCATCTGCTTCCAGTACTTTCTTTTTATGTGGCATTTTACCGTTTTTATCAACCAGCCCGGCTTCCATGGAACAGGCAATTGCAGTGCCGATAGAATCAAACAGGTTCACAAAAAGAAAAGAAAATATCGGAACAATAAAAGCAATTTTTAATACAGACAATATCTCTAACTTAGCAAATACGGGCGCCATAGAAGGCGGCACGCTTACCACTTCCTGTGGCACAGCTATATTTCCGTCAAAGAAAAAACCCAGAACAGTAGCCGAAAGTATGCCTATTAATATAGAACCCTTCACTTTAAAAATCTCCAGTAAAACGGTAATGAACAATCCGATCAGTCCAATAACCAAAGCGGGCGTAAACGCTCCTGCGCCAACAATGGTAGCTTCGTTGGAAACAATCAGCCCCATCTGTTTAAACCCAATGAAAGATATAAACAATCCAATGCCTGCACCAATGGCAATACGCAAAGAATCAGGAATAGCATCAATAATTTTGTGGCGCAAACCCAGCACAGATATAATAATAAAAAATACACCCGAAAGAAAAACCACACCCAATGCCTGCTGCCAGCTTGCACCCTGATTTAAAACCAAAGTGTAAGCAAACATAGCATTCAAGCCCATTCCGGGTGCCATTGCAAAGGGTACATTTGCCCACAGTCCTACAATCAGAGTTCCTATGATAGCAGCCACACAGGTTACGGTTATCAGCGCCTCTTTGGGCATGCCCGCATCTGACAATATATTAGGGTTTACAAAAATAATATACGCCATGGTAAGAAAGGTAACCAGCCCGCCCATGAACTCCTGACGAATATTGGTTTTTCTTTCTTTAAGTTTAAATATTTTATCCAGCATTGTTTAAGTTTTAGTTTTATAATTTACCACGTCCATTTAGCCATTACGGTAGGAAAAATTTTCAAATCATCAGTTCCCGCTACAAAACTTCTGCTGATTTCCAGCTCTGAACCAAAAGAAAAATGTTCATTAATGTTATACAGAAACTGTGGCTCCGTAAGCAATACAGCCGTTTTCTTATTTTTATCAGCCCAGTTTTTTGGCTGACTCCATACATCCAGAAATCCGCGAAGCGTAACTTTATTGTTGAATAAATTTTGAAACCATACTGCCGTAAACTGTCCGTCAATACCGTTAGAGCCCTGTATATTTTTGTAGAGATAAGAAGTGTTTAGGGTAAAGTTGCCCAGCTTAATAGGAAAGCCTACGCCCGCCAATACAGAGCGATTAATGGGTATGCCGATGGGCTCTTCTGATTTAGTAATCAACAATCCATCATTGTATTCAATGTGGGCGTTTAATCCTTCAATTGCTTTGTTATGAATATTGAATTTACGGGCAATTTCAAAATAAGCAAGAGATGCTCCGCCGGTATAGCGGTTAAAATCAATGTCCGTAAACATGAAGGTGCTGCCCAGTTTGTCCGGTTTAAATATTTCAAACGTACCGGTAATATATTCTCTTGGTTTAAGAAAATCGTAATGTACCTGTATCTCCTGAGCATGAACAGTTAAGATGCTGAGCGTAAGAAAAACAGAGAGTAAATGTTTCATAGTATAGATTTAACAGGATAAGAGAATGCAAACTTAATAATTATCTTTTCCCGTTTTATATGATTTTTATCAACAAATAAAAAAAATCTGCACAATTACTCATGCAGATTTTCTATTATTAATTATTTCATTTAACGTAGGGTCTACTCTACCAAACCCTGATAAGCAGGTGCATCCAGCAGACCATTTACATCTTCGGGATTATCCATTTCCACTTTTATCATCCATCCCTGTCCATAAGGGTCGCTGTTGATAAGTTCAGGAGAATGTTCCAGTTCCGGATTTACTTCCAGTACTTTTCCGCTTACAGGCAAAAATAAATCGCTTACAGTTTTTACTGCTTCTACTGAACCGAAAACATCATCTGCTTTAAGAGATTCTCCAACAGTAGTAATGTCTACGTATACAATATCTCCCAGTTCGCTGGCGGCAAATTCAGTAATACCAATTAAGGCAACGTTTCCTTCGGAAACACGTACCCACTCGTGATCTTTGGTGTATTTTAATTCTTCAGGATAATTCATATTTTAAGAGTTTTATTGTACAAACCTAATAAAATCTTGGTGTATTAAAAAATTATTCTGCCACAATCAGCGGAGCTATTTTTTCATATGCTGCTGCATCAATAAAAATAATTTTCTTTACATCCTGAATGTTGGAATATTTTCCGTTCTGCTCCCTGTAAACCACAATTGCCTTAGCAACATTTCGGGATATTCCGGCTGCAATCATTTGTCTTTCCGTAGCAGTATTAATGTTCACTTTACCTTTTGGTGCATTATCAGTTTCCTGCGATGAATTATCTTCCTGCAAAGTAGTTTTATCTGTAGCTTCAGCTGAAACTTTTTTTGAATTACTTATTTTCAGATAGCTGCGTATGTTACTAAAAGTGGCATCGGAAATACCGTATACTTTTTTAATATCGTCAACAGAGCTAAAGCCATTTACAGAGTTTCTGTATTTTACAATACGCTCACTCAGCACATCACCAATGCCCGGTAATGCCTTCCATTCCTCGGTTGTAGCCGTATTAATATCTATTACAGGAATTGTTTTTCCTTTAGAATAAGAAGGATCATAATTGTTGTTTCCGCTTTCAGGAATTTGTATAAAAGGAATTAACGCATCGGCTTCTTCAGTTTTCAGACCCCAGATTTTACGTATATCTTCTGCTTTATAAAACCTGCCTCCTTTTGAAGTATAGTTGATGATTGTATTAGCTGTTTTTTCACTCAAACCAAACTGTATCCATTGTTCTTTAGAAATGGTATTAGGATTGAATGCAAAAAGATTATCGGTTTTTATTTCAGAAATATTATCACTTAATGATTCTTCTGATTGAAAATTTTCTTTTTGAGAAAGTGCAGCCAGAGCATTTTTATCAGCTATTTGCTTATCCGCATATTTCTCATTCCTGTTAAAAAACAAAGGAAACGCTACCACAGCACCCACTACCGCGAGAAATATCACGGCTCCGTTTCTTTCTTTTTTAGAGAAAGTTAAGTAGTCTTTCCATCTGAATTTTGAACTCAAGTTTTTAAAATTTAGCGTTTTTCAATAAATCTATATAAAAAACTATGCCATCATTAATTTCCTGCACATAAATATATTCATCGGCTGTATGACTTCTGGCGCTGTCGCCTGGACCGCATTTCAATGCGGGAAACTGCATAAATGCCTTATCGGAACAGGTAGGTGAACCAAACGGCTTTCTTCCCAAAGCCATGCCCGACGCCACTATGGGATGATCAACAGGAATGCTGGACGACTTTAATCTAAAGTTTCTCGGCTTTATTTCACTCTCAATATTATCCCGGATTATTTCCAGAATATCTTCATGCGCATAACAATCGGGAATGCGTACATCAACCACATAATGACAGGAATCCGGTACTACATTGTGTTGTTTATTCTGTGTATTGATAGAGGTTACCGTCATTTTTACTTTACCCAGCCACTCCGATTTTTTATCGAAATGATGTGTACGGAACCATTCAATCTCTTTCACCGCACGGTACAAAGCATTTACGCCTTCGTTGCGCGCAGCGTGTCCTGCTTTACCGTGTGCGGTTACATCAAGCACCAGCAAACCTTTTTCGGCTACGGCAAGTTCTGTTTGCGTTGGTTCACCCACAATACCACACCAGTGTTTTTTAGCTTCTTTAAAACTTACTTCGTCAACTGAATCCAGAAAACCTTTAAAACCCAGCAATGCTTCAATACCATTTGCTCCGGATATTTCTTCCTCTGAAGAGCAAGCCATCACTATGTTAAAGGGCAAATTTTCTTTATCATAAAAATATCTGAAGGTAGCAATAAGCGACACCAGACAACCTCCTGCATCATTGCTTCCCAGCCCGAAAATTTTTCCATCTTTTTCCAAAGGCGTGAACGGGTCAATGGTGTATTTGGGATTGGGTTTTACCGTATCATGGTGAGAATTGAGCAATACCGTAGGTTTTTCCGTATCAAAAAATTTATTTACCGCCCATACGTTATTAATGTGTCTCTGATGCGGTATACCACTCTCTGCAAAAAAATCTTCCAGAATCTGAGCAGTCTTGTCTTCTTCTTTGGAGAAAGAAGGCGTAGCAATCAGCTTTTTCAACAGCTCCGTCGCATCATTTTGTAATTGAGAAATCTCTGCCATAATATTTTGCTTTTTTGCAATGTAATAAATTCTTATTATTTAAAAATAATTAATAACCATTTTCTTGCAAATACGGTAATATAATCGTTCTTTGCCTTTCAAGTAATTTATATTAATAATAAATTTTGTGTATGCATACAACCAATGCTGCGAATGATATGCCCGAAACAATAGCGCCTGTTGCTTCTATTAAGGAAAGAAAAATTATTTTTCTGGCGAATCCGATTTCAGGAAATAAAGACAAAAAGAAGGTGCTTGCAGCGCTGGAACAATACAGCACTGAAAAAAATCTGCATTGGGAAATTTATAATACCGAAGCCGATGGTAATTATGATTTTATAAAAGAAAAAATCAGAAACGAATCTGTTACCGATGTGGTAATTATTGGTGGCGACGGCTCGGTAAATCAGGCGCTCAATACTTTGCATAAAGAAGATGTGTGCTTTGGCATTATTCCTTATGGCAGTGGAAATGGATTGGCGCGCGCAGTGGGAATACCTATGAACACAAGGCTTGCGCTGGAATTAATTCTGAAAGGCGAATCTAAATATTCAGATGCATTTCTTATCAACGGAAATATATATGGTTGCATGCTTACCGGACTGGGCTTTGATGCAAAAGTAGCACACGAGTTTGCAGCGTCTTCGCAAAGAGGTTTAAAAACTTATGTACAAAAAGTTTTGTCTAATTTCTTCAACGCAAAAACGTATCAGTTCACTATAGATTCAGAAGATTTTTCCGTAACCACCGATGCATTTTTTTTGAGTATCGCCAATGGAAATCAGTTTGGAAATAATTTTACCATTGCTCCGAAAGCCTCGCTGAACGACGGTTTGCTGGATATTGTAATTGTTCAGAAAATGGGAAAACTAAAACTGCTGGCAGCTGTATTAAAACAAATTACGGGCAATAATGAATTGCAGGATTTTGTAGGCATAGCATCGTACAAAGACATTCTTTATCTGCAACGCCCTAAGGTAAAAATTAAAAATATTTCTTTGGCACCTATACACATTGACGGAGAACCGAGAGAAACAGCTCCCGAATTTGAAATAGAAATATTAAGAAATAATTTTAAGCTGATTCAGTAAGCCTATTTTGTTCCGCCAATTACAGGCTTCAGCCCTTCGGGATAAGGATTGATGATTTCAAAAATCTGCTCTGCATTAGAAAAAGTAAGTCTCTTGATTTCAGAACCTCCGCTGTTGATGCTTGTACTTAAAAAAGAACCCGGCTGAATATTCACATTCACCATGGGTACAGACTTCTCAATATTATTGTGTACAATCATGGTGTAGTCCGTAGTTTCCGATTTAGAATTACCATCTCCGCTTCCGAAACGATAAAATGTGCTATAACTGTCGTCTCCTATTTTTATTGTCATGGAAGCATCTTTCGACGCGTCGATATAGTGATTATCTGCATTCTTGTATGTATGCTTTTGCGGAGTTTCATAATCAAATTTCGGGAGAGATAAAGTGATGTCAATAGGTATAATGTAACCTTTCTGAGAAGTTCTGCCAAACGCATTTAATTTAAGAAAAGCTCCGAATTTCTGCACTTTAATATTTTTGTGATCGAGCTCAATAGGGCTGCTCAATTCATTAAAAGTAAGTTTAATCTTATTCTTTTCCTGTGCAAATAAATGCGTAGTAAAAGCCAGTAAAATAATTCCCGTAAGTATAATATATCTTTTCATTTTCTATATGTTGACATTATTAGATGTACTTTTATGTCCTCCGTTTAAAATAAAGGTATCATTTATAATACATCTTTTCGTAAAAACACGTAGTGAACTGCAAAAATCAGCCCATTTTTTCCTTATCGTATTCCCCCCAAAGCGCATATGCTCCAAATACTGCCAGTCCGCCTACAATTATAGGCGTAAGAATTGTTAAAATTATTACGCCAAATACAACATCTTCCTGATTGGGAGAAATTATCTTAGGAAAACCAAACACAAATACACAATAATAGGAAGCCAGTATGGCCAATGCTATCCAGAAAATACCCAAAAATCTTTTTAAAAGGTTCATAGTATTATTTTTAGAAATTAATGAACAGGCTTTTTATTATTACTGATATATACAAGCCCGATAATGAAACACAATCCGGCAATTACAATAGGATACCATAATCCTTCTAAGTACCATTCCGGATTACCCGAGAGTTGTGCTTTGGTTGACAAATACACAGCTACCGTAGGCAACAAACCTCCAAATATACCATTACCTACATGGTAAGGCAACGACATGGATGTGTAGCGGATTTTAACCGAAAACATTTCTACCAGAAACGCAGCAATAGGACCGTAAACCATTGTTACAAAAATCACCTGTATAAAAACAAGAAAAATGAGTTTCCATTTATCGTTATTGTTCAAAAGTGTTGAGGAATCTATGGTGTACTGAGGTTCTATGGTTACATTATCTTTCGCCGTTACAATGCTGTCGCGGGTAGTTTTAGTATTATCTGCAAAATAAATAACTGATGTATAGTGTAGCACATCTTCTCCCTTATCGTTCTGATAAATTTGCGGATCTTTAGTTTCCTGCTTCGTTACAGATTTTTCTGTTACGTCCATAATATTGTACATGGCTCTGTAAATAGGTCTGTAACTCACTATGGCAATGAGCATACCGGCAAGCAGTATAATTTTTCTCCCTACCTTATCACTTAAAAAACCAAATACAACAAAGAACGGAGTTGCCATTAGTAAGGCAATTGCCACTAAAGAATCAACCTGTGCACTTTCAATATTGCCAATTTTTTGAATAAAATTTAAAACATAAAACTGTCCTGTATACCAAACCACTCCCTGCCCCATTGCTGCGCCAAACAATGCCAGCAACACAAATTTTAAATTGTATTTGTTACCAAAACTTTCCTTTAAAGGATTGGAACTTGTTTTTCCTTCTTTCTTTGCCTTAGCAAACAAGGGAGATTCGTGCATATTTCTTCTGATAAAAAATGATATTACTACCATTAAGATAGAAATCCAGAAGGGTACTCTCCACCCCCATTCATTAAAATCTTCTTTGGAAAGTAAGGATTTGGTAGCCAGTATCACCAGTAAAGAAATGAACAATCCAAGTGTAGCCGTTGTCTGAATCCAGGATGTCCAGAAGCCGCGCTGTCCGGCAGGTGCGTGTTCTGCAACATAGGTTGCTGCTCCTCCGTATTCTCCGCCTAAAGCCAGTCCCTGCAACAAACGTAAAAATAAAACAATAAGCGGCGCAAAAGCACCAATTGTTTCATAAGACGGCACACAACCTATTAAAAAAGTAGCTCCTCCCATCAGAAGCAACGTAAGCAAAAACGTATATTTTCTTCCTACTGTATCGCCAAGCTTTCCGAATACAATTGCTCCGAAAGGTCTTACCACAAAACCTGCTGCAAATGTTGCCAGCGTAGAAAGAAAAGCAGCAGTGGGATTGTCCTGCGGATAAAATTTGGTAGAAATAACCACTGCCAGACTTCCGAAAATATAGAAATCGTACCATTCTATTAAAGTACCGGCAGATGAAGCCCCTATTACCTTCCAGATACCTTTGGGTGCTTTTGTCAAGTTCATAAACTTACAGAATTTTGGTTTAAAACGATAAAATACATATTCTAATTTATTCAAAATACTCATCAGGAATATCACACACAGGGATAGGAACCATTTTGTGTTTATTGGCTCTGTGCCTGCTTTTATATATTGTAAGTACCTCCTTTTGTCTGCCTTCAAAATCTTCCGGCTCATGTGTATCTGCCACACTCATAGCCCACTCCAGCTCAGGATAACTTGCTCCAATCTGATCTTCATCAGTAGGAGAGTTTGCAAAAAGTCCATCGGTTGGTGCAGCCGTTTGTATGCTTTCAATAATATCCAATTCTTTCGCAAGTGTATATACCTGTGTTTTCAGCAAATCGGCTATAGGACTAATGTCTACACCTCCATCGCCATATTTTGTAAAGAAGCCTACGCCAAAATCTTCTACTTTATTTCCTGTACCGGCAACGAGCAACCCGTTTATTTGTGCATAATAATACAATGTAGTCATGCGCAAACGTGCTCTTGTATTAGCCAGAGCAAGCTCTCTTATCTCTTCGTCATCAGAGGATGTTTGCGAAACAAAACTATCGAACACCGGAGTTAAATTCACCGTAAGGTTATCAACATTCGGGAACTTCTCTTTTAAACTATTGATGTGATTCCGCGCACGGCTTACCTGATCAGAAGCCTGATGAATAGGCATTTCCAGCAATAAAGTCTTCATGCCTGTACGCGCTGCCAATGCAGAAACAACCGCCGAATCTACCCCTCCCGAAACACCGACAATAAAACCATCAACATGTGCTTTTGCGGCGTAATCTTTCATCCATGATATAATGTGATTTATTATTTTCTGCGTTTTCATAAGTTTAGTTTATTCTGTAATTAATTTTAAAAATACAAAACACTCGGGTTACGAAAAAATTATTTTAACTTGCCGTAAATAATTTTTGCTGTTTATGAGTGAAAAATTGAAGATTCAGGTTTCTTCAGAAATCGGAAAATTAAAAAGATTAATTATCCATAGCCCCGACGGAGGTATTGGAAAAATAGTTCCCGGAAAATTTAAAGAATGGCTGTATGACGATACCGTGCATTTAACGCAAATGCGCAAAGAGTACAACAATTATATTAAGCTGTTGCTTTTTTTTCTGGATCCGGAAAAAGCAAAGTATGTTTGCGATTTTGAGAAGAATGCCCCGGAAGCCAATAAATACGACTGTTACAAACCGGAGAATAAAAATTATTACAACAGCGATTGTGTGATGGATACGCAATTTCTTCTCGCCAAAATTCTGAAGAAAAAAGAAATCCGCAAACGCATTATTGCCGCTATTTGTGCCTGGGAAGGTGTAAGTACCATAACAGAAAAAAAACTGGAGAAAATAAATGATGCGCACGCTCTGGCAAAAATTCTTATATCAGGAACGCTTGTAAATCACAAAAATAAAAGCGCAGAATTTATTTTTCCGCCGCTGCCCAATTTTATTTTCACCAGAGATATTGGCATTACCATTAATGAACATTTTCTTTTGAGCAATGCACATACTCCCGCAAGAGAAAGAGAATCGCTGCTGATGCGCTACATTGCTCAGAATCTGCTTTTTAAAGACAATGAAGATAAGCTGATTGAAATATCAGAACCCGGAGATTTCTTTTTGTTGGACGAAGAAACACAGATAAAAAGAAAAACAAGTATTGAAGGTGGCGATGTAATGATGATTGCTCCGAATCATTTATTAATCGGATGCAGCGAAAGAACTACCGCATCAGGAATTAATGAATTAATTCATGCTATTTTCAAAAACAAAAAAACCGGTGTAGAAAAAATATCGGTAATCAAAATTCCCAAACACCGTGCTATGATGCATATAGACACTGTGTTTACGCAGGTGAGCAAAGGCGTTTGGGTACTGTTTGGCAGATTTTCGGAAATGATAAACAAGGATAAAGTTCGTCGCAGTTATTATGAAAGAATTACACACGAAGCATCTGTCGAGCAGGATTTTCATGTGGAGGTTTTTCGGTTTGAAAAGAAGATAAAAGAAGTCTATTCTCCAGAAAAGGATTACGAAAAAAATATCAGCGATACCATTAACGGACTTGAATCCTTATTAAGAAATATCAGTACAGAAGACTTTGGCATTCCAGCCGAAGAGGTAAAAATCATTTACAGTGCCGAGAATATTTTCCCTTATGATGAGCGCGAACAATGGACAGATTCCTGCAATGTGCTGGCTTTGAAAGAAGGCGTGGTTATTGGCTATGAAAGAAATGAAAAAACTTCTCAAAGCTTCAGAGAGAATGGGTTTAGTGTAGTGCGTGTGGAAGATTTATTACAATCTTTTATGAGCGGTAAGAAAAAACCGGAAGACATTAAAGACACGCTTATTTTATTAAGTTCTTCTGAATTATCAAGGGCAAGAGGCGGCTCTCATTGCATGAGTCTGCCCTTATTAAGAGATGAGTTAAATTAAAATTATATGCAGCTTGCATCCACTATAATGATGATAAAACCACGCAGATTTGGTTTTAATACAGAAACAGAAAAAGACAATATCTTTCAATCTAAAGTCGACTATACGGCAGAAGATGTTGCCGAAAAAGCCCGCAACGAATTTGATAATATGACCAGAATCCTGCGCGAAAATGCAGTAGACATTATTGAAATGGAAGATACTGACTTACCCGTAAAACCCGACGCTGTTTTCTCTAACAACTGGCTGTGTACATTGCCCGACGGCAGTTTATATATCTTTCCTGTAAAGGCTGAAAACAGACAAAAAGAAATCAGACCTGATATTATTGAAAAATTACAGAATGAATTTATTGTAAAAAATTATACTGATTTATCGGGAAAAGTAGAGCAACACAGTTATCTGGAAAGTACGGGCAGTATAGTTTTTGACCACTCTAACAAAATTGCGTATGCCTGTTTATCGCAAAGAACCAACAAAGAACTTTTTGAAGATTTTTGCGGCGAGATTAACTACACACCCTTTAGTTTTAAAGCATCGGATAAAAATGAAGACGAAATTTATCATACCAATGTGATGATGCACATAGGCGAAACCTACGCCGTTGTTTGCCTTGAGGCTTTGGAAGAAGTAAAAGATCAGATAGAACTTTCAAAAATGCTACGCAAAACCAATCATGATATTATTGCTATTTCATACGAACAAATGCACAGCTTTGCCGGAAATATGTTGCAAATTAAAAATATGAATGATAAAAAAATAACCGTCTTAAGCCAAACAGCTTTTAACTCATTAAGGTCTGAACAGAAATATATGTTCAACAGACATACACAGTTGCAATCTGTTGATATTTCTTTAATTGAAAAAATCGGTGGAGGAAGCGTTCGCTGTATGATTACAGAAATATTCCTGCATAAGAAATAGCAAAGTTTTTCGTTAAGTTTATATGAACATACAATCAAAACCATATACTGCCTTTTCAAAAAATACATTATATTCGTATCTACAACTTTTACTGATTTGCTCTATATTGTTTTCGTGTAACACACAGGAAAACAACAGTAAATCCGAAACTAAAAAAACGATTATGACAGAAGAAAAAAATAATCCTCATTACTCAAAAACGGACACCAACAAAGTTAATCTTACTGATGAGGAGTGGAAAAATATTTTATCTGAAGATGTATTTTATATAGCACGCCAAAAGGGAACAGAAAGACCTTTTACCAGTGCATTTGAAACATCCAAAGAAGTAGGAACCTATCACTGCAAAGCCTGTGGTAATCCTTTATTTAAAAGCGACACAAAGTTTGATTCCGGATGCGGATGGCCAAGTTTTTTTGAGCCGGTAAACAAAGGAGCCATTATATATCTTCCCGACAACAGCCACGGAATGGTAAGAACCGAAGTGCAATGCGGCAGATGCAAAGCGCATTTAGGCCATGTATTTGAAGACGGTCCGCCGCCTACAGGGTTGCGTTATTGCATCAACGGAGTAATACTTGATTTTGAGAAAAAATAAATATTTTTTTCATGATAAGAAATCTATTATCTTATCAACATTTCCATTGCAAATACATGATTGTTCTATAATTAAAAAAATATTGTACAGATTAAAATCATAAAATAATATTTTTCATACTTTAATCAATACAAACGAAATATTCATTAAAGCCATTTATATTTTATCTTTGCTCTCATGAGCAACAGAACAGTAAGAACACGCTTTGCGCCTTCTCCCACCGGAGGATTGCATCTTGGCGGCGTAAGAACAGTCCTTTTTAATTATTTGTTTACTAAACAAAACAACGGACAATTTGTTTTAAGAATTGAAGATACCGATCAGACCCGCTTTGTAGAAGGTGCGGAAGAATACATCAGTGAAACGCTTGCCTGGTGCGGTCTTGAGCCTGACGAAAGTGTGCAGAAAGGTGGTGAGTACGGACCCTACAGACAAAGTGAAAGAAAAGAAAAAGGCATTTATAAAAAATATGCAGAAGAATTAATTGAAAAAGATTTTGCTTATTATGCCTTTGATACACCGGAAGAGCTGGAAAAATGCGTACGGAATTTAAAACGGAAAACAATCCGTCGCCCAGATACGATGCTACTCTAAGAGATAGAATGCGTAATTCGCTTTCTCTGTCGAAAGAAGAAACCGACAATCTTTTACAAAACAATACACCCTACGTTATCAGAATAAAGATGCCTGTAAATGAGCAGATTTCTTTTACAGATATGATTCGCGGAGAAGTACAATTTAATACATCGGAAGTTGATGACAAGGTATTATTAAAAGCCGATGGCATGCCCACTTATCATCTCGCTGTTGTTGTAGATGATTATCTGATGCAGATTTCACACGCATTCCGTGGAGAAGAGTGGTTGCCAAGTGCACCTGTACATGTAAAATTGTGGGAGTATTTATTCGGACTTGAAAACATGCCGCAATGGGCGCATCTTCCTCTTATTCTTAAGCCGGATGGCAAAGGAAAATTATCTAAAAGAGACGGTGAGCGACTGGGCTTTCCCGTGTTTGCCATGGACTGGACAGACCCCAGAACCAATGAATATTCCAACGGTTTCAGGGAAAAAGGATTTCTTCCTGAAGCATTTGTAAACATGCTGGCGTTGCTCGGCTGGAACGATGGTTCTGAGCAGGAAATTTTTTCTATGGAGGAATTAATTCAGAAGTTTTCTGTAGACAGAATTCACAAAGCCGGAGCAAAGTTTAATTATGAAAAAGCTTTATGGTTCAACCATGAATGGATTAAACGTTCTTCAGCATCCTATCTGGCAACCTACGTAAAACCAATATTAGAAAGCAACAATATTTCACCGGACAGTGAATCAAAGTTAGAGAAAGTAATAGACCTTGTGAAAGAACGCTGTACACTTTTAAATGATTTCGCCGAACAGTCTGCCTTCTTCTTTAAAACACCTGAAACCATTGATATATCTTCAATTGAGAAAAAATGGTCAGAAGAAAAATACAACTTTTTCGAAACTTTGACAGAAGCTTATGCTTCCATGAACGAAGAAGATTTTACAAACGAGCATCTGGAAAATCATTTTAAAGAACTTGCAGCCTCTAAAAATATAAAGCCGGGAGAATTGATGCTTCCTTTAAGAATAATGCTGGTAGGCGGAAAATTCGGACCACATGTTTTTGAAATTGCAGAATTCATAGGCAAAGAGGAAACCATTAAAAGAATACAAAACGGATTACAAAAACTGAAACAATAAATTGCAGTATATGAAAGGGAAAATTGCTATCATCGGTGGCGGAAACTTAGGTGCATCCATAGCTCAGGGACTCATCAGCAGCGGCTTTAAGCAACCGGAAGAAATCATCGTCACCAGAAGAAATACTACAGCACTGGAACATTTTGCACAAAAAGGAGTAACAGTTACCAGTGATAATAATGCAGCCATACAACAAAGTGAATGGATTATTCTTGCTGTAAAACCCTTTCAGATAGCAGAAGTTATCAGCAAACTACTCCCTGATTTACAACCGGAAAAACATAAGTTAATCAGTGTAATCACAGGTGTCTGGATAAAAGATTTACAGCAAATGTTGTCTTCTGACAAATTCACTCTTTTCCGTGCGATGCCCAATACGGCTATTGCCATCAACGAAAGCATGACCTGTATCTGTAGCGTAAATGCTACAAAGGAACAGGAGGAAGAAGTTACAGCTTTGTTTAATCAGGTAGGCAAGAGTGTAATCATTGATGAAAAACTAATGGACGCAGCAACCGTCCTGGGTGCCTGCGGCACTGCCTATGCATTGCGCTATGTACGTGCCAATATTCAGGGGGGTATAGAAATTGGCTTTAGTGCAAAAACGGCTGCATTGATTGCCGCACAAACCGTAAAGGGAGCTGCTGATTTATTACTGCAACAAAATCGTCATCCCGAAGAAGAAATAGACAAGGTTACTACGCCACAAGGGTGTACCATTGCGGGTTTGAACGAAATGGAACACAGAGGTTTTTCCTCTTCACTCATCCGCGGTATCACCACCAGCTACAAGAAAATAAAGAATGACATGTAATTTAGAGGAGAGCTGATAGAGGATAGAGGATAGTTGAAAATTGAAAGTGGAAAATGTGATAATAAGCTAATGTGATAATTTGCAAATGAGTTAATAATCTCAATATCTTCCGGCTTCAAACTTCAAACTCCCATCTTCAAAATCCAAACTCCCATCTTCCCACTTCTCTGTCTTTCTGAGCGAAGCGAAGAATCTTAAAATAGATAAATGATAGAGGATAATTGAAAAGTGAAAGTGGAAAGTGGAAAATGGGATAATAAGCTAATGTGATAATTTGTAAATGAGTTATCTTCCGGCTTCAAACTTCAAACTCCCATCTCCCCACTTCCTACTACAAACCGCTCAACAACTGATACTCACCATTAGTGTTGATACCAATGAGCGGTAAACGTTTTGTATTTTCAAAATAGTCATGAATCTCTTTCAGAGATACTGTAAATCGCTGACTGTTGTAATCGCCTTTTGAATAATTGGAATAATATTCCATTGCTTTTCTGTTGTTAAATCTGAAAGGAAACACATGCACAGGAATATATTTTTGCCCGTTCATTTTTGCGCCGCTTGCCAGTAAATACAACTCTTCTACCTGATGGTTCTGCAAAGGAATACAACCAACACTTACGCAACTTCCGTGTATATATATTTCTCCTCCCGGATTAATTTTATCACTCAAAATTCTGTCGCTTTCATTGGGATAGTTTAGTTTCATACTTAAATAAAACTCACTGTTTGGCTTAAATTCAGAAATATAATAAAAACCTTCAGGCACCTGAAAATCTCCCTCCTGTCTCTTTGGACCCAAATCTCCCGCCATTACACACACGTCGTAGG
>JAEWWO010000235.1 GCA_023396345.1 Bacteroidota bacterium | reverse complement strand
GTAATAAATCACCTGAAGATTTTTTACATCTTCCGGACGAAACATGCGGTCGCCTTTTTTGTTTTTTCGTGGTTTTAGAATCGGAAACTCATTTTCCCAGAAACGCAAAAGAGAATTGTTTACTCTGAACCATTTTGCCACTTCGGTGATAGAGTAATATTGTTTTTTAAACAGTTCTTCATCGTCCGGAATACTGATGAGATCTACCTCCGCATCAATTTCTTTAAAAGATTTTCTTCCGCGTTTTCTTACGATGGTTATTTTTTCATCCGGCTCGTAAACTGTAGGCTCTGCTGAAGTGGAAGGACTTTCTTCTTCTATACTATCATCAGTATACTCTTCTTCTTCAAATATTTCTTCTTCACTAATCTCTTCTTCATTAATGATATCAACAGTTTCAACGATAGTTATTGTTTCAGTGATTTCTTCTTTTATTTCAGGAAGGATATCATTGGCCACAAAAAAGAAAAATTCCATTGGCTCAATAGCTTTCTCTTCCGGCTGCACAGCAGGTTCAGCAATAGTTTCTTCCGTTTTGCTGTTTTCAGAAATAGTTTCTGCTTTTACTGCTTTGCCGCCCGATTTCTTTTTAGGTTCCGGCTTTACGGGTTCTCCTAAATCAAAAAGAGATAACTGTTGTGTCATTGAGTAAAATTAATAAATTATTTTAGAAGAATAGTTCAACGAGAGATAATTTAGCTAAAATGAATTTGTTTTACTGAATAACAATGTATTTTTGCCATCGATTAATTAAAAAATATACAATCAACAATAGCGGAAAAATATTAGTAACAGGAGCAACCGGACTGGTTGGTAAGCATCTTATTCGCAGAATCGGGGCATCGAAAAATGTAATTGCACTAAGTAGAAGCGGTGCGGATGTAGAAGGAGCAAAAGGTGTAGCCTGCGATATTCTTGATGTTGCTCTGCTGGAAGAGGTAATGCAGGGAGTTGAAAAAGTATATCATTGTGCTGCTATTGTTTCTTTTCATAAAGAGCAGCAGGAAGAGATATACCGCATTAATGTAGATGGCACAGCAAATGTGGTGAATGCGTGTATTGATGCCGGTGTAAAAAAACTTGTATATGTAAGCTCTGTTGCAGCTTTGGGAGAGCCGGTTGCTGGAGAAACCGTAACGGAGAAAAATGTATATGCGGGCAAAGGTTCATTTTACGGGAAAACAAAATATCTTGCTGAAATGGAGACCTGGCGCGGGTTTGCAGAAGGGCTGGATATAGTGGCAGTGAATCCCTCTATTATTCTTGGTGCATCCGACTGGACTTCAGGATCTACACAATTGTTTAAAAATGTGTACGAAGAATTTCCTTATTACACAGAAGGTATACACGGATATGTAGATGTACACGATGTTGCAGAAGCAATGGTGCAAATGATGGAGTCTGATATTTCGGGAGAAAAATTTATACTCAACAGCGAAAATATTTCTTTTAAAGAATTGTTTACGTTAATGGCAAATGCTTTTGGCAAAAAAGTACCGTCAAAAAAAGCTACACCGCTCATGTCGGAGATTGTCTGGCGACTGTCTTACTTATCTGCTAAACTAAAAGGTAAAAAATCATTGCTCACCAAAGAAACCGCAAGATCTGCCCAGACCACTGTATTTTATGATAATTCTAAAATACTGAAAGCACTTCCTGATTTTACATTTACTCCTTTGTCTGAAACAATTGAGAGAATTGCCGGAGAACTGAAAGAAAAATATCAGTTGAAATAATAAATTAAGGAGAAAAATCTCTTGTTTTTTTAACAACTTCAACGAGTTACGATTAACGTTCGGCATTGAATAGTGTTAAAATGTTTGGGGGATAAAAACTTTTTTGCAACTTTGCAATCGAAATACAATAAATTACAGCAAAATACAGTTCTAATTTAGGGCATTAAAACTGTATTTAAAAAATTACTTAGAAATTTGATTTGTTAACCTACATTATTAATTACAAAACTTGTGCCAAAGGTTATTTTTGATAATGTAAATTAAAATATTTTGGATGAAAAAATTTTTTGTGATGCTGGGTATGAGTTTTTTTCTGTTTTCATTTGCCGCTCCGAGTGTAAATAAACATGAAAATCTGCCTGATGAAAAAAAGTTTCCTTCTTTATTGCCTGAAAAAACTACAAGTACAAATTTAGCCGTACGCTATATGGATTCGGTTTACAATCGTGTGAATCTGGGCAGAACAGGATTAAAGAAAGATGTTTTTTAT
This sequence comes from Bacteroidota bacterium, assembly GCA_023396345.1. Taxonomy (GTDB): domain Bacteria; phylum Bacteroidota; class Bacteroidia; order Chitinophagales; family Chitinophagaceae; genus Haoranjiania. Next base: position 6,658 of record JAEWWO010000235.1, on the reverse strand, counting down.
AAAGCCTACAAAGGATACCAGCATTTATTAAACGAAGGAAAAGTAGACAAACCGGAAATATTAACTATTATAGATTACAGTCAATCGAGTAAGAACAGAAGGTTTTATGTTATTAATTTAAAGACCGGAAGATTGCTGTATAACACCTATGTTTCTCACGGAAAAAATTCCGGAGGAGAGTATGCTACCAGTTTTTCCAATGCACATAATTCCAACAAAAGTTCTTTAGGCTTTATGATTACAGGAAATACGTACGTAGGAAGAGCGGGATTTAGTTTAAAGTTGCATGGAATGGAAAACCGCTACAACAGTAATGTGTACGGAAGAGGCGTGGTGATGCACGGAAGCGACTATGTGAATCAAAACAGAGCAGACGAAGGTGCAAATATGGGAAGAAGCTGGGGTTGTCCGGCAGTGCCACAGTCATTGTCAAGAGAAATAATCAATGTATTAAAAGGTGGAAGCTGTTTGTTTGTTTGGGGAAATAATAATGACTATGCAAGAGCATCTTCTATAGTAAATGCAAAAGTGAGCTGGCCGGGTTTAAGAGATATGGTTGAAAAAGAAAATTCAAAACTGGTTAAAGTTACTCCTATAAACGATAACACAGCTTCTAAAGTTCAACTTACTAAGATTAATTAAAAATATATAGTAATTACAATTTAAACGAAAGAGAACAGACCATTGGCTTGTTCTCTTTTTAATTCAGGATAATGTGAAAAATTAAAATAGAATTATTGCCACGGAAGAAATTTTGTTTCCGCTATTTTTTTTAAAACAGGAGGTTGAGCGTTAAGTTCTTTTCCATTGAGTACTGTATCATATTTTTTAAGATACTCCTTAGCCATTATCTGGCTGTTGAAATTTTCTACTGCATATTCATGACAGATTTTGGCGGAATAGCTTTCTGCCTCTGCTGCGGCTGTAGCCAAATCTGTACTATTGTTTGACAGAAAGCCCACTTCTTTATTTATTAATTCGGGAAGAGACCCGTAAGGTGTTGCAAAAACAGGACAACCATAAAAAAGGCTTTCAGTAATTGCCAGCCCGAATGGCTCATGCCAGAGAACAGGAAATATAAGTCCACGTGAACCATTAATAAGTCTGTCTTTTCTGCTTCCTCCCACCATACCTTCAAAACTAATTTTTGGAGAGAAGGTAAGCCTTATTCCCATATTAAAATTAAATCGTATGCCGCCTAAAACTTTCAATCTGCCATTGGGAATTTTGTGTGTTACCTTAATGGCTCCTTTAATATTTTTTACACGCCAGGACGCATTGCCTAAGAAATGAAAATAAGTTCTTTCAATATTCCATTCGGGTTTAGTGTATTAGCTCCAGTCGAGTCCGTTTAATACATACGATGCAGAGCCGTATCTCTCTGCATGATTTTTTGATACGAAAACTGTATTTTTATTCAGTTCTTGTATATCATTTTTATTGCCATGCATCGTAATGATGTAAGGCTTTTTAACGCTTTCAATATTTTTTGGAGTGAAATTGAAATGTACAACATCAATGTTTTCGGGTACTTGAGCAATAATATCTTTTGAATCGTCTATAGCAATTACATCTGCGAAATCACAATAGGAGCCGTTTTTAACGAGAAATGTAACTTTATGTCCCAGCTTGACCAATTCCTTTCCAAGAGCCCAAATCACTCGTTCTGTGCCTCCATACAGTTTCACAGGAATTATATTTGTATTTACGATGAGAACATGCATATAACTATTCTAATATGGCATAAAATTATTTAAACCAACTTAAAGGTATATCCTTTTTTGTTTTGTTAACCGGACCAGAAGTTTTCAGTTCCAGTTTATATCCGCCGCCGCCCTCAATAAACCTTAGCTCAAAAGGATGAGCGCCTTTTCTTAATGCTATTTGTCCGCTTTTTTCTGTGGCAGGATGCAAGCCATCATTATCAATAACTAACCTGTCAGCAATCTTAAGAAGCGATCCGTCATCAGAGTTCAGATGGAAAGAATAGATGCCATCAGCAGGAACGGTGATATATCCTTTATAAATCAGCCCGAAAACATCTGTGCCTTTTACTTTAGATTCGGGAACAGAAACATCATCCTGTATCCATTCGTCGTCTGCCTCTTTGTTTAACAACTCTTCGGTTGATTTCCACACACCTTTGAAGAACTGCACATTTAGTCCGCTTCCTTTTTTTGTAACAGATGCATTGTAGGGTTGCTTGTCGTATTCAACAGTATATACATCACCACGCAATCCATTTTTTGTGAATGCAGCTATTTTAAAAGTTGTAGGTTTGGTTACGGTTACCGGCTTATTTAGAATGGTTGATTTTGCATCAGGCATAGAACCGTCAGAAGTATAACGAAGTATAAGATCCGGAGCCGGAGATTTTACATTCAATACGCCGTTTTGCACAAATACATAGTTTTCGAGCAATCCATCAATATCGGGTAGTCTGTAGTTTACGCCCATTGTTTCCAGTCTTTTCTGCTGCACAGAAAGTCTGTTTCTGAAGGAGGTATAGTTTTGTTTGTTTGTCCACAAAACCTCTGACAGTGCCAGTTTGCGTGGATAAACCATATACTCCAGTCTTTCTTCTGAAGGAATCCATTCTGTCCAAACATTTCCCTGAGCGCCAAGAATATTTTTTGCCTGTTCTTCTGTCAATGCTTTGGGAATTGGATTAAAATGATACACATTGTAAAGAGATTGTTTATTAGGAAGAGCATCAAAGTACAACGGTTCTCCCGGTGTCATAATTACATTGTTGCCGTTGTTTGCAGCTAAAATGGGAGATTGCGGAACCCAGCTTCTCCAGTACATTACATTCGCTGTGGGGCTGATGCCGCCTTCTAAAATTTCATCCCAGCCAATTAGTTTTCTTCCGTTGTCGTTAAAGAATTTTTCCATTCTGTGTACAAAATAGCTCTGCAATTCGTTTACGTTTTTAATGCCTTCTTTATCCATCATTACTTTACATGCAGCAGATTTTTCCCAGCTGTTTTTGTTTACTTCATCGGCACCTAAGTGTACATATTCGTAAGGAAATATTTCAAAAATTTCTTTGTAAACATTTTGTGCAAATTCAAAAGTCTGTTCGTTGCAGGGACACATTGGAACAGAGAAGTTTCCTTCTTCCCAATTTGTGTCGCCACATGCCAGATAAGGATAGTTTTGTATGGCTATATTCTGATGTCCTGGCATATCTATTTCCGGAATAATATCGATGTGTTTTGTTTTAGCATATGCTACCAAATCTTTCAATTCCTGTTGCGTATAGAATCCTCCATAAATGGGTTTGCCATTTACCATTTTTATGTGTTTGGGGTCGATGAGATAATCAGGGTTTCCCGATTTTTTTGCTCTGTCAATACATTCCAGATCGTGGCTGTTAAACTCTCTCCATGCACCTTTTTCTGTAAGCAGTGGATATTGTTTTATTTCTACTCTCCAGCCCTGATCGTCTGTAAGATGAAAATGAAATTTATTGAATTTGTAAAGAGCCATTCTGTCTATGAATTTTTTTACATAATCCATCGAAAAGAAATGACGGGCTACATCAAGATGCATACCTCTGTAGTTGTACACGGGATAATCATTAATGGTAACAACGGGAAGAGAAAAACTTTTAGCACTTACAGCAGTTTCCACTGTCATGGGTGCCAGTTGTCTTATGGTTTCTATCGCTCTGAAAACGCCTACCGGTTCCGCTGCTTTGATAGTGATGCCGTTTGTTGCCACAGTAAGCCTGTATCCTTCTCTGTGCTCTATGGAAGAATCAAGATTAAGCTTAATAAAATTTGCTGAAGCCTCTCCCTGCTTTAGGTTAAGAGAATGAAATAATTCCTGCAATTGTTCTATTTCATTAGAAAGTACATCTGCGTCAGCTATAATTTTTGTTTGCGTATTAATAGTGAAATTGCCGGAGCCTGCTTTTAATTCCTGAGGATAAGGGATCAGCGCATAACGAGTGTTGGTGCTTTGTTGCGCCTGTGTATTTTGAATTGCTGTAATTAAAAAAAATAATATAAATACAAAATATAATCTCGGTTTATTCATAACTTTATTGCTTGATTTTTTATTTCAGATACAATGTTCCAAATTTACACAATAATCTCCTAAATTAGCTACCGGAAACGTTTGATATTATGCAAAAGCTTACACCATCTCAGTCCCAGCAAAAAATAAAATATTACTGTGCTTATCAGGAACGAAGTCATAAAGAAGTAAAAGATAAGTTATATGGATTTGGTTTGTATAAAAATGATGTGGAAGAAATTTTATCGGAACTGATATCAGAAAATTATCTGAATGAAGAACGTTTTGCCAGACTTTTTGCCGGAAGTAAATTCAGAATAAAACAGTGGGGAAGAAAAAAGATTTTATATGCTCTAAAAGAAAAAATGGTAAGTCCATACAACATAAAAGCGGCTATGAAAGAAATAGATGAAAATGAGTACGAAAAAGTTTTACAGGATTTATGCAGCAAAAAATGGAATGATTTAAAACATGAACAACATATAGTACGCGAAGTGAAAACGAGAAACTTTTTAGTACAAAGAGGCTTTGAACATGAGCTTATTACAAAAGCTATCGGTAAAGTTAGAAGAAAATAATCTAATAATAAACCTATTTCTCTCCTTTGAACCAGCTTGCATATTTTACATAGTTATTGGCAATTCTGGGTATAGCATCTTTCATATAAGAATCGCTTAAATCTTTTACTTTTTTTGCCGGAATACCCGCATATATTGCGTTTGATTCCACAATAGTATCTTCCGTTACTACAGCTCCAGCAGCTATGATGGAGTTGGAATTTATAACACATCTGTCCATAACAATAGCCCCCATGCCAATAAGCACATCGTCATGTACAGTGCAGCCGTGTACGATTGCCTGATGACCGATGGAAACATTATTGCCTATAATCGTAGGACTTTTCTGATACGTACAGTGTATGATGGCGCCATCCTGTATGTTTACTTTGTTTCCCATCTTAATAAAATTTACATCTCCGCGTACAACACTGTTAAACCAGAATGTACACTCATCACCGCAGGCTACATCGCCCACTATTGTTGCATTTGGCGCAAAAAAGCAATCTTTTCCGAATAGAGGATGTTTTCCCTGAACAGGAAGTATTACAGGACTTTGCTTATCAGGTTTATTTTTTTTGGGTGAAAGTATTTTTCTGATGATTAAAAATACTATCACTCCGGCAACCACCATCAACAATAACGTAATTAATATCCAGAAAATATATAAGCTCGAAGTATCCATCAATGTATGTTTTATCCGTTAGACCGAATGGCTTGTTCTATGGCTTCTTTTGTTTTTTCATCGCTCCAGTTTTCAGGAACAAATTTTTCGCCTATTACTTTTTCATACAATTCAATATATCGCTCGGAAATAGTGTTTATCCACTCTTCCGGCATTTCAGGAATGGTTTGTCCTTCTTTTCCCATAAAATTATTTGCTATCAGCCACTCTCGAACAAACTCTTTTGAAAGCTGTTTTTGTCTTTCTCCTTTCACTTGTCTTTCTTCGAATCCTTCGGCATAAAAATATCTTGAACTGTCCGGAGTATGTATTTCGTCCATTAAAACTATTTCTCCGTTCAGCCTGCCAAATTCATATTTTGTATCAACCAGAATCAATCCTTGTTTAGCTGCAATTTCTTTTCCTCTTTCAAATAAAGCCAACGCATAATTTTCCAGAACTGCCCATTCTTCGGCAGTTGCCAATCCCTGAGCAATAATTTCTTCCTTAGAAATATCTTCATCATGTCCTTCGGCAGCTTTCGTACTTGGTGTAATAACAGGCGTAGGAAAAAAATCATTCTCCTTCATTCCTTCTGGCATTGTTGCACCGCATAAAACTCTCTTCCCGCTGTTGTAGGTGCGCCATGCATGTCCGGTAAGATTTCCACGCACAACCATTTCTATTTTAAAGGGATTGCATTTTTCTCCGAAAGCCGCATTTGGTGCGGGAGTGGCGAGCAGCCAGTTGGGACAAATATCTTTAGTAGCGTTCAGCATATAGGCTGCAATCTGGTTTAATACCTGCCCTTTGTAAGGAATAGGTTTAGGTAAAATCACATCAAATGCAGATATGCGGTTGCTGGCTATCATCACCAGTTTATCGTTGCCTATGGAATAAACATCACGTACTTTTCCTCTGTAAAAATTTGTCTGATTGGTAAATTGAAATGGTGCCATGCAGCAAAGGTAATTGTATAAATTTATTTTACATTATTTTTAAAACTGTAACTCATCTAAAGCAGATTGCAACTCGTTGTACGCATGCCGGTTTCCTGCTTTTTTTGCTTCCTGCATACCTTTTTCGTACCAGGTAACAGCCTCGTCGTCCATGCCTTTTCTTTCCAATAATTTCGCTAAATGGTAATAAGAACCGACATATCCGGGATCATTTGAAAGGAGATGAATAAACAACTTTTCTGCCTCGGCGTCGTTGTTGAGTTTGATGTATTCCAATGCAAGTGCATGTTGCACAAAACTGTCGTCAGGCGTTTCTGCTAAAAACGATTTTAATTTTTCTATCCGGCTCATAGTGCTTTTTATACGGTAAAAATAATGTATTTTACAAAAGTAAATAAGCACGAAAGATGAAGATATACACAAAAAAAGGAGATGATGGCACAACAGCTTTAATG
>JAEWWO010000176.1 GCA_023396345.1 Bacteroidota bacterium | reverse complement strand
ATAATAACTGCTATGCGTGAAGCGATAATAGAATGTGGTGGAGAAGTATATTTCAATCAGAAAGTAACAGATATTATTCTTGAAAAAGAAATATGCAAATCCGTGAAAACCGCATCAGGAGATAGTTTTGAAGGAGAAGCTGTTATTCTCGCAACCGGACATTCAGCAAGAGACATTTTTCATTTATTACATCAGAAAAATATTTATATAGAAGCAAAACCTTTTGCATTGGGCGTGAGAATAGAGCATCCACAGGAATTAATTAATTCTATTCAATATCATTGTTCGCCTGAAGAAATAGAGCAACAGCTATTGCCTCCGGCTTCGTATTCTCTTTTGCAGCAGGTGAACGGAAGAGGTGTATTTAGTTTTTGTATGTGTCCGGGAGGTGTTATTGCCGCAGCTTCTACTAACCCACAGGAGTTGGTAGTGAACGGATGGAGCCCAAGTAAACGCAACAATCCTTATGCAAACAGCGGGATGGTTGTACAGGTTGATGTACAGGATGCTCTGAATTTTTTTGGTAATAAAGCAGACGCTAAAGATCCTTTATTGTTGATGCGTTTTCAGGAAATAATAGAACAAAATTGTTACGAGGCAGGAGGAGGGAAATTTGTAGCACCTGCGCAGCGAATGGTAGATTTTACAAAAAACAAATTATCTGCTACATTGCCCGCAAACAGTTATATCCCCGGCTTGCAAAGTGCTGAACTGAAAAATGTTTTACCCGCATTTGTACACAAAAGTTTACAGGAAGGTTTTAAAGCGTTCGGTAAAAAAATGAAAGGTTATTACACCAATGAAGCAATTGTGCTGGCTACGGAAAGCCGTACTTCAAGTCCTGTAAGGATTCCACGTGATAAAAACACTTTGTGTCACGAACAAATAAAAAATTTGTATCCCTGTGGCGAAGGAGCAGGTTATGCAGGAGGAATTATAAGTGCGGCTATGGATGGACAAAGAGTAGCAGAAGCAGTGAGTGCAAAGCTTGCAGCGAACTAAATACTACGCAATCAATCAACAAACAAGTCGGCTGCAATGCCGTCTGCCAATAGCTTTCCGGGCTTAGTAAGAGTCAGAAAGTTTTCTTTTTGTATTAATAAAGATTCCTCTATCCATTTACGGGAGAAAGAAATAATATGCTGTAAAATATCAGCACCGAATTTTGTTTTTACTACATTCAAATCAATTCCTTCACTGGTCCTCAGAGAAGTCATAATGTATTCATTTATTTTATTTTCTGTTGTCAGTATTTCTGTTTCAAATGGAATGATGCCTTGAGCAACAGATTGAAGATAGAGCGCATTATTGCTGATGTTCCATTGACGTGAACTTTCGTTGAAAGAATGTGCACCCGGACCTACGCCGAGATAACTGTTGCCCGACCAGTAATTGCTGTTATGTTTGCTTCTGAAGCCGGGGTTAGCAAAGTTAGAAATCTCATAGTGTTCAAACCCTGCTTGTTCTGCATATTGCATTAATATTTCAAATTGTCTTGCCTGTTGTTGTTGATCAATATCCGCAATTTTTTTCTTCTCTATAAATTTATGCAAAGCAGTCCGTGGTTCTACAGTAAGTGCATAACACGAAAGGTGAGGAATATCAAGGCTTATAGCTGTTTCTATATTTTGTATCCATTTTTCATCTGACAGGTCAGGTGTTCCGTAAATTAAGTCAATAGTAATATTAGTAAATCCTGTTTGCTGCGCCAATTGTATACTTGTAATGGCTTCATTTGCATTGTGCGCTCTGTTCATCCATTGCAAATCTTCATTGTGAAAAGATTGTGTGCCTATGCTCAAACGGTTGATTCCATTAGCTTTCCAGCCGGTTAATTTTTCTTTATCAATATCATCAGGATTTGCTTCTAAGGTAATTTCAGGATTGTCGGCAATGCTGTAATTTTTGTAAACTAAAGAAAGTATTTTTTCAATTGACGCTACGGGTAAAATAGATGGTGTGCCACCTCCAAAATAAATCGTTTCTAAAGGAGTATCCAGATAGTTTTTTTGCCATTCTATTTCTTTACATATTGCATCAACCATTTCATTTATCTGATGCCGGGTTGTGGAAAAATGAAAGTTACAGTAATGACAAGCTTTACGACAATAAGGTATGTGGATGTAGAGAGACAAATTTCTAATTTACTTTTAGTTCATTTTTCAGAATCTTTCAGAAAAAACACATTACTCTTTAAAAAAATGATTCCTGCGAATTTACATAAAAACTTCTATCTCGGAGAGATAACAGTATTGTTGTCCAATAATTTTTTAATAGAGAAACTGCTGATAACATTTGAAATGATATCAATATTGGAAATCTTTTTTGATACAAATTCATGATATTCATTCATATCTTTCAGTAATAATTTCAGCATTGCATCATACTCTCCTGAAACCATTGCAGCTTCTACTACTTCTTCAAACTGCATTATGTGTTCCTCAAACTTTTTAAATAATTCCTCCTGATGTCTTATTAGTTTCACCTGCATATAAACTATTAGTTCAAAACCCGTTTTTTCCGGATTTATAACTGCTGCATATTTCTCTATCACACCTTCATTTTCCATTTTCTTTATCCGGTCATACACGGGCGTTGGAGATAAATTTACTTTAGACGCCAGTTCTTTAATACTTTGTTTTCCGTCTACAGCTAACTCCTTGAGAATGAGCTTATCGGTTTTGTCAATTTTTTGCATAGATTAATTTTTCTGTCAAATACTTCATTATTAACTCTAAAAAGATAAATTATCTGTAAAAATACTTAATTACAAGAATATTTTCTTTTTATTTTAAATTATGAGAAATTTATTTACTTCAACAGTAGTTTTGCAGAAAGTAATACAAATCAATATTTATGAATGAAGACTGGAAATTAGATGTATTTCAAAGAATTAAAAATGCCTCTAATGCATTTTTGGGTTATCCTTTGGCTAAAGATTTTTCTTATGAAGACTTTGCACCGTTTTTAAATTATGTTGTGAACAATGTAGGCGATCCCGAATCTCCCTCTACATTATCAATCGATACAAAAGACATAGAAATTAAATGTGTACAATTTTTTACGAAGATTTTAAAAGGTCATCCTGACAAAGTTTGGGGCTATGTTACCAATGGTGGTACCGAAGGAAATCTTTATGGATTATATGT
>JAEWWO010000170.1 GCA_023396345.1 Bacteroidota bacterium | reverse complement strand
GGCAGATTGTGGTCCGCCCTGACAATACAAAAGGGTAGGATACTTTTTATTTTTGTCAAATCCGGGAGGATATACAACCCAGGTCAACATTTCTTTATTATCGGTAGTTTTTATCCATCTGCGTTCAGTTTTGGATGAGCCGATGTTTTTGTAAATATCATCGTTGACATGTGTAATTTGTGTGAGTTTTCCTGATGGTAAATCAACGCTGTATACCTCGGCTGCACGGTTAAAGTCTTCTTTTAAAACATATAATTTTTTATCTGCTTCACCGACGATGGATTTAATATCAAAATCGCCTTTTGTTAACTGCTGAATAACGGGTCTGGCTTTTGTGACACCAATATCATTTACTTTAAACAACTGACTGGTGCCGTTTACGGGCGCAATGAAATAAATATTTTTGCCGTCTTCAGCCCATTTAAAACTGCTTACGTGTATATTATCATCGTGTCCGGTGAGATTCACAGTAAAGCCTCTGTGCATAGTTACAATGTCCATTTTATCGGCTTCGTAGCCGTCTCTTTTCATTTGCTGCCAAGCCATGATGCCTTGGCTGTTAAATGCAGGAGATACATCATAGCCTTTATTTTTTTCTGTCAGATTTATTGTTTTTCCTGTAGCAATATTGTAGTTGTAAAGATCTGTGTTGGTGCTTACGGCGTAATCTGTACCGTATTTTTTCTTGCTGACATATATAATGTTTTTACTGTCGGGCGACCAGATAAAATCTTCGTCACCACCAAAAGGTTGCTGTGGTGTAAAGTGTGGTTCACTGGGCATGATGTCAATCTTTGCAGCATTCTCTTTATTCTCTGCGTAGAAAACATGACTGAATTTTCCTTTGAAATAAGTATCCCAGTGACGGTAATTCAAAGAAGTATAAACCTGTCCTGTAGTTTTATCAAGGTCTTTGTATTTATCCGTACCCATTACATTTTCTAACAGTACTTCTTCAGAACTGAGGATATATGCGCCATCCGGAGAAATTCTGTCGTTTTGCAAATAGTCTGATTTCTCTTTTATTTCTTCGGGCTTTCCTCCTTTAATTGGTATTTTGTATGATTTTTTTTCAATTTTATTTTCTGAAATATTGGGCGTTCCTACTTCGTATATAAGAAATTGTTTGTCTTTAGAAATACCGGGACTGCTTACTCTGCCTAAACTCCAGAGAAGTTCAGGTGTAAATTGTTGTAGTGCCTTCACACTCATTGCGCTGAAAATTATAATAGTGATTAATACTGCTTTTCTCAACATTGTAGATTTAATTTTTTTTGATTACTGACGGCAAAGATACATTTCCGATTTTAAAAAGGACGAAGTATTGATTTTACTGATTGAATATAATGCCCGCCAAACAACAATGCATGTACAAGTAAAGGATATAGTTGCGTGTAGCTCAAACGGTCTGTCCATCTGTGTTCCAGCGGATAGGTTTCATTATACGCTGTATAAAATTCATTGCTGAATCCACCAAACAATTTCGTCATACCAATATCCATTTCTCTGTGCCCGCAATATACTGCAGGGTCGTACACAGATGCATAGCCGTTCGATGCTACCATAAAATTTCCCGACCACAAATCGCCATGAAGAAATGATGCCGATTCTTCCGGGAAAATATTTGCAATCTGTTTACAGAAGTTTTCTGCTTTTGTCAGGTCTGTTTTTGAAAAATTTCTTTCATTGAACAATTGCTCAGATAAAGGAATGATGCGCATTTCAGCATAAAAATCAGCCCATGTATCGCAGTAAGTATTTTTTTGAACGAGGCTTCCGATATAATTATCGGTATGCCAGCCAAACTTATCCTGCGGCTGTTTGTGCATGTTGGCTAAAGCAGTTCCGAACTGTTGACAGAAATCTTTTTGTGGTACGGCATTTTCAATCCAGTCCATTAAGAGAAACTGTACATTGTCTGTGATGCCCGTGTCTATTACGTTTGGTACAATTCCTTCATAATGTTTTTGAAGAGCATTTAACCCGTCTTTTTCTTTTTCAAACATTTCAGGAAACTTCCCTGCATTATTTAATTTCAGAAATAACTTTTTGTTGTCGGATACAACGCAATAAGATTCATTAATATCGCCACCGTGCACAGACTGATAGCTTTGTACAGAAACGGGCAATTTTTTCAGAATATTATTTATCAACATATGCAGTTCTTTTTAAATTACTTCCTGATTTTATAACACCATCTTTTCAGTTTCCCTTCAAAATCAAACGGTGTAGTGGCTTTGGTTATATCTTTTATTTCAGATGCATGTATATTTTCTGTATCTATTTCAAATTTTGTATAGTTGGTACTGAAATAAATAGTGCCGTTTTTTCTTAATACTTTTATACAATCATTAATCAGTTCGGTATGGTCGGTTTGTATTTCCAGAAAATCTTTCATGCGTTTGCTGTTGCTGAAAGTAGGCGGATCCATCACGATTAAATCAAAGCTTTCGGGCTTCAAAGTTTTTAGATATTGTTTTACATCGGCATGAACGAAAATAGCTTTTTGTTTATCTCTGAAATTATTCAGTTTAAAATTCTCTTCTCCCCATGAGAGATATGTTTTTGATAAATCTACAGAGGTTACGCTATTTGCTTTTCCTGCCATAGCATATACAGAGAAGGAGGCAGTATAGCAAAACAGATTGAGCACATCTTTGTTTTCACTTTCCTCCATTACCATTTTGCGTGTAATACGATGATCAAGAAACAGTCCGGTATCCAAATAGTCGGTGAGATTTACTTTAAACTTCAAACCATTTTCCTGCACAATAAATGCGTGGCTTTCGCTGTCAAGTTTTTCGTATTGTGCACCCGATTCGCGGTGCGACATTTTTTTTCTTTGTCTGATGAAAATAAAATCTTCTTCTATTTTCAGTATTTTTGAAATTACCTGAATGCATTCCTTCATCCATTCTTCATGTTCTTCTTCATCCATGCCGTGCCGGCGAAGGTATTCAGCCACATACACTTTGTTTTCATACATTTCAATGGAGAAAGGAAATTCCGGCAAATCATGATCATAAACCCGATAGCAGGTAACATTTTGTCTTCTTGCCAGCTTGCTCTTGTGTTTAAAAACTTTGGCTAATCTGTTTTCAAACATAATTATTTTACCATCTGTATGCATAATGCAAAAATCTTTTATTAATATTGAAAATCAAAAAATAACACAAACTACTGCCAATGCATACTTACAAAGAAGTTGTTATAGAAGGAATATCTGATGATGAAGCAGAAATTTTAATTGCTTTACTCAACCAGTTAGGTTTTGAAGGGTTTGAAGAAACTGATGATTCTTTAAAAGGTTATATTATACAGGAATATTTTGATGAGGAACAATTAAAGCAACTGGCAGCGCAATATACATTCACTTATTCTGTCAATACACAAAAAGAAAGAAACTGGAACAGCATTTGGGAGTCTAATTTTCCTCCTGTGAAGGTAAATGATTTTGTGGCTGTACGTGCTGCTTTTCACGAACCAATGCCTGATGTGGAGCATGAAATAATCATTACACCCAAAATGAGTTTCGGTACCGGACATCATGCTACTACATTCATGATGATTGAACATATGCGCAATATTGACTTCACCGGAAAATCAGTTTTTGACTTTGGCACGGGTACAGGTATTCTGGCTATTCTGGCAGAAAAACTCGGTGCGGCTAAAGTGTACGCAGTGGATAATGACGACTGGTCTATAGAAAATGCTTTGGAAAATGCTAAAAATAATAAAGCAGAGAAAATAATTATCGACAAAAAATTTGATGCACTTACCCCACAAAAATTTGATGTAGTACTGGCTAATATCAATAAAAATGTATTGCTGGAAAATATGCACGCTCTTGCACACCAATTGCACGAAAACGGCGTTATTATTATGAGCGGCTTACTAAAAGAAGATGAAAAAGATATAGTGAGCGCTGCAAAAAAGCATGAACTTAAAAAGCAGCTAACAACATGTAATCTGCAATGGATATCAATAATATTTAATAAAAAGTGATATTTTTGCAGAAGTTAAATAATGTGTAAACAATTAAAAGGTTATTTTTACTTACATTTGTTTTTTAGTCTAATTCAATCAACTACTAAAAACTAATATGCAAGAGGTTGTATTATTAATATCGGCATATCTTATTGGCTCTATTCCTTCGGCAGTATGGATTAGTAAGCGTTTCTTTGGTATTGATATCAGAGATTACGGCAGTGGAAATGCCGGTGCAACTAATACATTCCGAGTGCTTGGGAAGAAGTGGGGCACAATAGTAATGATCATGGATGTGCTGAAAGGATTTTTAGCAACCTCATTATTTATATTCCTTCCAAAATATGTGGGTGCAGATGCAGAAATAGTAAGAGTAAATTTTATGATAGGCTTGGGTTTGTGTGCAGTTTTAGGACACGTATTCCCAATATGGGCCAACTTTAAAGGCGGAAAAGGTGTGGCTACCTTATTCGGGATGGTAATAGCTATTCAGCCATTGGTTGCACTGTGTTGTGCAGGCGTATTCTTAATAGT
>JAEWWO010000162.1 GCA_023396345.1 Bacteroidota bacterium | reverse complement strand
TAAGAGAAATTCCATTGTGTTGTTTTAATTGTTGTAAATATATGAAAGATATACTATTATCAAATAAATACTAACCAATATTATCATATGATTACAACGATTTTTATTTTCTTGTTAAAAAAATAATCAGCATAATTATTGTAGATAAAAGGTACTAATTTAGTGTCCGATTTAGTTAGAAATATATTTCGCATGTTAATTATGCAATTGCTAAAAAATAATTTTTGAAAAATATTTTTAACTGAATTAAATGATGCGATTTACATTTAAGCATCATAAAACTATAAAGCAGAGGCCAGCTAACTTCTTAGCCGGCCTCTCACTATTTTAGCACTATCCTTTTTTAATCTTTGCAAACTTACACATACACAATGTTGTAAAAGGCATTAAAAAAAATGAGACCCATCCCCATTGATAATTTGTAAAAGAACCTATTAGCAAACTCACTATCAACACAAAAAAAGGGTAGGTAATAAATAATGCTCCAAACATTATAGAATCAAAAAAAATGGTTCCTTTTGTTTTCTTTCTCACCCACGTTTCCCACAGCTTATAATACCAATACTGCGTAACGTAACCTAATAAAGCCGGGAGAGATAATAAGATTTTTATTAAAGAATTTTTAGAATAATTCTGTTTTTGAGGAGAAATAATTTTGTCTTTTAACTGATCGTATAAATCGTTCATCAGTGTTAGCATTTTTAATTTTCCTTCTTCGAAATATAATTCACTGTCTACCCCATTGTATGTCTCTAATGTAATTCCTTTAGGTACATATTTGTAAGAACTATAACTGATGATAAATGGCTGAATCAGCGGGAAAATATTTTCCTCTGCAGCTTTCTCCAGAATCTTATTCATTCCTCCTTTCATGAAAGAATGCAATTCCCAGTCGTTATAGGATTTACCTTCAGGAAAAATCAATACATGGTTTCCTGTTTTCAGTAAATTTACACACTCATAAAAAGTAGATTCATTTGCCTGAATAAAATCATCTACATCACGTTTTTTATAAATAGGAAGCATATGCAAACTTCTTAATGCTTTGTTAGCCAGTGGATGTTTAAATATATCTCCTCTCACAAGAAAATGCATCACGTCTTTGCTGTAAACCTGAATCAATAATGCATCGAAAAAAGAATTGGGATGATTGGCTATCACTAATGAAGGATCTTTATAAACAGCCTTAGACAAGTTAATTTTTCTGTTTCCTCCAATATACCAGTGTAAAGCTATTCTTACTATAATTTTCAGTAACCTGTATCCCATAGTTTATAAAAAATGCGTGCTTAGTAAAATTTTCTAAAAGTAAGATATATTCATCTAAAACCGAATAAATCTTTTAGAAAACAAAAAAGAGTCACCGTTTTATTGGTGACTCTTTGTATAATTTATGCTTAATTAATTTAAGCAATTAGCTCTCTGTTTCTCTGAAGCTTACAGCTTGATAAACTTAGCATTGGCACTGCCGGACTTAACTACATAAGTGCCCTTTGCCAGCTTGCTGATGTTTATTACTGCTGCACCATTAACTGCCTGCTGTGTCAATACCAGCTTGCCGCTTAAATCATAAATCTGTACCAAACCCTGAGATTTTACTGTAATCTGGCTGGTAGCAGGATTGGGATATACGCTTAAACCGCTTACGCCATCAAAATTTACTGATACCACATTGCTCAACGATTTCTTTCCGTCTAAATCCAATTGCTCCAGTCTGTACTGATTTACACCACTTACAGGACTGTTATCAGTATAGCTGTATGATGAATTAGAACCTTTACCTTCTACAAATGCTACAGAAGTATAAGTAGCGCCATTGTCGGTGCTCTTTTGTACAGCAAAGCCTTTGTTGTTTGTTTCAACGCCGGTCTTCCAGCTTAATTCTACTACATTACCAGCTTTTACGCCTTTTAATTCCTGAGCATAAAAGACAGGTAAGGCAGCTGTTGTTTGTATTGTAGTAGTCGGATCATTATTATCAACATCATCAGGGTAACCATTGGCACCATATGCCCCATTATAAGCCAAATTAGCTTGTATCAACTGCGCCGGACCTATACTAACGCCTGTGATAAAAATCTCAATTACTCTGGGAGTAGCATCTGGCAAAAATGTGGGACCGTCAGTTGTATTACCAAAACGAATTGTTTGACCATCATTAGCTATTATTGACCAACCTTCAGGTAAATGAGCGCTATCTACTCTTACATTATTAGGAAAGGAGACAAACGGACGTAATTTGTCAGAAGGAACTGCTATTGGTTGAACTTCTAAATTCATTAATTGTAAAATTACCTTTCCAACCTGATTGACAGCTATAGAAGGAGGTTGACTACTGATAGCCAATCCTACATCCTGACTAAAACTATTCGAAGATATAATGACTGCAATTAATAAAACTAAAAATTTTCTCATTATTTAATATTTAATCGTGAAATAATTCTATAAAACCGTGCTTAAGCTTAAACGAGCATTATTATTTTTAAAGTTTAATTCATTAGCCGTAGGAGTTAAAACTATGTCTATCTTCTGCTTAGTTCCTACAGCTATATTAGTTTTTCTATTAATACTTAATCCTACTTTATAATGACCTTCTGCGGGAATCATTACTCCATCTTTTGATAAGATGTAAATAAAAGATTCTGTTTCTCTAAACATAAAACTACCATTATTATTTTCTATTCCTCCTAATACATCTGATATTCCGGAAATCCCATTCTGATTATTAGAATTTATGGTTAAGGCAGGAACCGAAATATCATATGCCAAAGGTTTCTGAATACGAAATCCGAAAGTAGTTCCATTGGTTGCAACTTTTGATATTTCATATATATTAATGATAAAATCTCTTGAATCTAAAGAAGTGTCAAAAGTGGAATTATCAATATCTATGCTCATCCATAAATCAGGATAAATAATTTCAGAACCCGCAAAGCCAAAAGTACTAAAACCACTAAGCTTTTGATCAGCTAACCCTAATTGGAAGTCAAAATTATTTAATGTCTCAATGGCTATTTTCTGAGCAGAAAGTTTATTAACAGAAAGAATTGAGAATGTATAAGTAAAAAAGAAGATTAGTATATGTTTGCTCATAAAGTTTTAATGATTTAATTTTCGGAGAGCATATGCAACTTAAATAACAGAATTTATGGCAGGCAAAGATACTAAAAACATTTATTTAAGCTAATTAATTTTACATTTGAATATCACCCTTAACATATTAAATAATATTAACATATCAATAGTTTGGCATGTAATTTTATATTATCAATGTTATAATTAAGATGAAAAAAGAAAATAATCACAAGAATACAGAAAAGACAGACTCTATAGATACTGACAAAAAACTAAAATGGGTGAACCGTATGTCTAAACTTATGGACGAACAGTTTTCTGTAGGCGGGTATAAATTTGGTATAGACCCTTTGCTGAATTTTATACCCTATGCAGGAGATATAGCCACATATGGTATGTCACTACTTCTGATTATAACAATGATGAAACATGGCGCATCGGGCAAAGTAGCCATGAAAATGGTGGGCAATGCAACATTAGACGCATTGGTAGGGGCTATTCCTTTCTTAGGCTGGATATTCGACTTTGGTTATAAAGCAAACAAACGAAATGTAAAGCTGCTCCGAGACCATTATGCAGAGGGAAAAAATACCGGAAGTGCCAAACCATATATAATGGTGTTTATAATTATACTGCTTGTAATAATGATAGGCGTATTCTGGTTGTCGTGGCAGATTTTAAGATGGATATTTACCGGACTGAATGAGATGAACTTATAATAAGGTATTATCCTGCTGAAGCTGTTCAAAAACTTCATCAATTAAAAGACTTCCACCGTCAGCAGCAGTTGTTGCCAATACATCACATCGGTTATTGTGTACATTATCAGCATGACCTTTAACCCAAAAAAATTTAAGATTAAAACTTTTTGACAACTGATGATATTTCATCCATAGATCTTTATTTTTTTTACCGCCTTTAAAATTGGTAGCAATCCATTTTTTCAGCCAGCCTTTTTCTATGGCATTTACCACATATTGCGAATCGGTATAAATATGTATTTCATCTGTGTTTCTTTTTAAAGCTTCCAACGCTTTAATTACAGAAAGCAATTCCATGCGGTTGTTTGTAGTAAATCTGTAACCGGCAGATAATTCTTTATAATGCTTTCCATACATCATCACAATACCATACCCCCCCTTTCCGGGATTGCCTCTTGAAGCTCCGTCTGTATAAATAGTAATAACCGGCATAGGCATCAAAAATAATTGATTAATTGCAAATTGCAGATTACAAATTAAACATTCCCCAAAAATGAACCTTTGTGAAGAATATTTTCTCCCTCACATTTAAAATTGGAATAAATGTTGAAAATAATTTTTTTCGAAATGTAAAAAATAGTGTAATATTGCATTCGAAAACAAAGATTTTCTATTATCAAATTAGAAAAAGCTGCGCTTACAACTCCTTGTTTTCTCAAAAAATATCAAATCAATTTTTATTAAAATTTATCATCTTACTTAAAAGAAAATTCCGATAACAGTACGGAATGAATTTGATGAATCAATCAAACAAAACAATCACGTAAAGATTTATGTACGACATCCTACAACTTAACGATATGTTAGTTCCTGAACTAATAGACGTTGCCGAGGGTCTTAAAATTTCTGTAAAGAAAAATGTAGACAAACAAGAACTTATTTATCAGATATTAGATAAACAAGCCATTCAGGAAAGCGGACCCGGTGCTGAAAAAAAAGAAACTAAACCAAAGAAAAGAAAAACAGTTAAAGCCACTACCGGCAACACTACAGAAGAAGCATTTGTAGAAACGCATACGGAAGAAGCCAATGAAAAGGAACCCGTAAAAGAAGAAAAAGCAACTGCAACCAAAGACAAAGAGGAAGCTGATGCTGCCGACAAAAAACCACGCAAAAGAAAACCTATAAAAAAAGCGGTAGCCAAAGCCACTTCTACTTCTGTTGAAAAAGATAACAAGATAGAAAAAGAGCAAAAAGCAGAAGAGACAAAAACGGAAACTTCGCCCAAAATTCAGCAACCAAAACCTGCTGCACCAAAGAATACAGATACCGAAAATGAAAATACAGCAGAAGCTGAAGTTCCGCAGATATCTGAAAAATTCTTACAGCTTTTAAAAAGCGATGAAGACAACATCTCTGCCGATGAGCTTGATAAAATGAGTGAAGATGAAATTATTGCTCAGCAAAAAACACATACCAA
>JAEWWO010000155.1 GCA_023396345.1 Bacteroidota bacterium | reverse complement strand
CTTTTAAGTCAGTCCGCTTATATTGTCAGGTTGCAAAGTCTCCGTTTTTCAGTCGTCACTTTCAGGGTTGCACTGTCTTTTTACGCTTGGGCATAACTCCCAAATATACGAACTTAGCTTATATTATAAATAAAAAGAAAAATATTTTTTCAATCGGCTGAAAGCTATATAAGTACTGCTTTTTAGAGGATTTAATCGTTGCGCACAAATTGTTATTATAATTTATATTACATTATAAAAAAGAGATTTTTAGTTAAATGAATAATACAAAATACGCATCTTTTTTTACTCTTTCCTTAATAATCCACCACCTGCTCTTGAATGCTCTCAGGAATTGCGCGCCACTCATATTCCTGATTGCGGAGTTGCGGTTCAAAGCCTGCTTCTTTAATAGCGTCTTGAATTGTGCGATATGTAAAACGGTGGGGCGCACCGGCAGCGCTTACCACATTCTCTTCAATCATAATACTTCCAAAATCATTGGCGCCGGCATGCAGACAAATTTGTGCAGTTTGTTTACCAACTGTCAGCCAGCTCGCCTGTATGTTTTTAATATTAGGCAGCATAATTCTGCTGAGAGCAATCATGCGAATATATTCCTGTGCAGTAGTAAGATTTTGTACACCACGTATTCTGGTAAGCAAAGTATCCACATCCTGAAACGTCCATGGAATAAAGGCTAAGAATCCTTTTGTATGTTCGGGTTTACGGCTTTGTACTTCTCTTATTTTTACCAGATGTATAAAGCGTTCTTCAATCGTTTCCACATGACCAAACATCATGGTAGCGCTGGTGGTAATATCCAGCTTATGTGCTTCGTGCATAATGGCAAGCCATTCGTCTGCACCACATTTTCCTTTACTGATTAATCGGCGCACACGGTCAATCAATATCTCAGCACCTGCGCCGGGCAATGAATCCATTCCGGCTTCCTTCAATGCTTTTAAAACCTCATGATGACTGGCTTTTTCCAGTTTGCAGATATGCGCTACTTCGGGCGGACCTAAAGCATGCAAACGGATATCGGGGAATTCAGCTTTTATCTGTTTAAAAGTATTTACATAAAAATCAAGTCCCAGATCAGGATGGTGTCCGCCTTGCAGCAACAACTGATCGCCGCCGTATTTAATGGTTTCCTGAATCTTTACACGATAAGTGTCCATGTCAGTAATGTAGGCTTCGGGATGTCCGGGAATTCTGAAAAAGTTACAGAACTTGCAATTGGCAACACATACGTTGGTAGTGTTCAGGTTGCGGTCAATCTGCCACGAAACTTTTCCGTGGGGTACTTGTTTTTTGCGCAATTCATCGGCAATATAAATTAAATCGGTAAGAGGAGCGTGGTAATACAATTGCATTCCTTCTTCCACTGTCAGAAACTCAAAATTCAACGCTTTGTTATATAGATTCTGCAATTCAGCAGCAGTCATGTTTTGTTCAGTATTCATAAGTAACAAAGGTAATATTATTTAAGGTATTTTAGGAAGCTTAAGTTTTTTACATTTACTAAAAAGGACTAAATTTGTATGATATATTCATCAAATCCATTATTCATCATGCAGAAATTATATTTTATTTTTTCTATGCTGATTGCATTGACTTTATTTTCGTGCAATACTCCTAAAACCGCAGTAAATACCAATACGGAACCAACCGTTGCAAACGTTGCAAATGTGGCTCTTTACAACATTGTGCCATTGCCCAAAGAGATTGGTAATACAAGCGGTGCAGCTTTTGAACTGAACAAATCTACTGTTATTGTTTATCCGGCAGCAAACGAAAAAATGAAAAAGAATGCTGAACTGCTGGCAGAATATCTGCATCAATCTTCAGGCATTAAACCGCAGGTAACTACAATCAAGCCTCAGAACAATTTTATTGACCTTAAGCATGCATTGAACAACAGCAATAAAGAAGCTTATGAAATGAATGTAACTCAGGAGCGTATAGAAATCAACGGGGCAAGCGAAGCCGGAAATTTCTATGGCATCCAAACGCTGAGAAAAGCTACACCTACGGTGCAGGGGAATATTGTTTATCCTCATGTAACTATTAA
The DNA here is from genome assembly GCA_023396345.1 of Bacteroidota bacterium. Lineage (GTDB taxonomy): Bacteria > Bacteroidota > Bacteroidia > Chitinophagales > Chitinophagaceae > Haoranjiania. Next base: position 8,827 of record JAEWWO010000155.1, on the reverse strand, counting down.
AGACGAACCGCGTTTTGGTTACAGAGGAATGATGCTGGATGTGGGCAGACATTTTCAGCCGGTATCTTTCGTGAAAAAATATATTGATATTCTTGCCTTACACAACATCAATACTTTTCACTGGCATCTTACCGAAGATCAGGGCTGGAGAATTGAAATTAAAAAATATCCTAAGCTTACACAAATCGGTTCGAAAAGAAGTGAAACCGTTATCGGCAGAAATACCGGAAAATTTGACGGCATTCCACATGGAGGTTTTTATACTCAGGATGAAATCCGTGATGTGGTAAAATACGCACAGGAAAGACATATTACCATTGTACCTGAAATTGATTTACCGGGTCACATGCTGGCTGCACTTGCTTCTTATCCTGAACTGGGCTGCACAGGCGGACCTTACGAAGTAGAAAAAACCTGGGGCGTGTTTGATGATATTCTTTGCGCCGGACAGGAAAAAACTTTTACTTTTCTGGAAGGTGTATTGTCTGAAGTGATAGAATTGTTTCCTTCAAAACTCATTCATATCGGTGGTGATGAAGCACCGAAAGTAAGATGGGAAAAATGTCCACGTTGTCAGGCTAAAATTAAAGAACTGGGTATTAAAGGAGATAGCAAACATGCCAAAGAATTTTATCTACAAAGTTATGTTACAGAGCGTGTGGAGAAGTTTCTGAACAAACACGGAAGAAACATTATTGGCTGGGACGAAATTCTGGAAGGTAAACTGGCACCGAACGCTACAGTGATGTCATGGCGCGGTGTTGGCGGTGGTATTGAAGCTGCACAATTGGGACACAACGTAATCATGACGCCAACCAGTCATTTGTATTTTGATTACTATCAGTCAACCGATGAAAAAGAACCTTTAGGCATCGGCGGATATGTGCCAGTGCATCAGGTGTATAGTTTTGAGCCGCAGCCTGAAGTATTGACTGCCGCACAAAAGAAACATATTCTGGGTCCGCAGGCAAATCTCTGGACAGAATATATTAAAACATCAAGCCACGTAGAATACATGGTAATGCCGCGTATAGCTGCATTGAGCGAGATTCAATGGTTGAATCCGTCACAAAAAAATTATGATGAGTTTTTGCAAAGACTGTCAAGACTGGTAAATATTTATAATAGTCTGGGTTACACATATGGAACGCACGTTTTTGATTTGCAGCCACAATTAATTTCCGATGCAGAAAACGGCGGCTTGTCTGTAAGTTTCAAAACCATTGACGATGCACCAATTTATTATACGCTGGATGGTTCGGAACCAACAGTGAATTCCAATAAATACAACGGTACATTTTATGTAAAAGAAAATGCACAGGTTAAAGCTGTAGCGATACGTAAGGACGGAAGTAACAGTAGAGTTTTTAATGAAAAAGTAAATGCTTCAAAAGCTTCTTTTAAGCCTGCTAAATTATTAACGCAACCTGCCAAAGGATATGAATATACCGGAGCTTCTATGCTGGTTGACGGATTGTATGGCAACAACACTAACTACAAAACCGGCCGCTGGATTGGTTTTCAGGGCAATGATTTGCAAGTGGTAATTAACATGCAACAGCCTACACAAATTTCAAAAGCTACTGTACGCAACTGTGTGGTTACCGGCGACTGGATTATGGATGCAGAGGAAATTGTAATTGAATCTTCCAACGACGGAAACAATTTTACAAAAGTACACAGCGAAAAAATTGTGGAGAAAAAGTCAACTTATTATTCAGATATTAATACACACAATCTATCATTCACTCCGGTTACCGCAAGATATTACAAAGTAACAGTAAAAACCGTAAAGTCAATGCCCGACTGGCATACAGGCAAAGGAAAGCCTGCTTATATCTTTGTAGATGAAATAGCATTGAACTAAAAAATAATTTATCTTGGATATGTAGGAATGCGCCATAGGGCGCATTCTTTTTTTCTGTCATCCTGATTCCGATTTATCGGAATGAAGAATATAAATCAATGCCTACATAATATTCACCGCAGTTCCTGATACAGAAACCATCAGCATACTGTTGCCGCTGCCCAAGGTTTCGTAATCAAGGTCTACGGCAATAATTGCATTGGCACCCAGCTGCGCAGCATGTGCTGCCATTTCCTGCATCGCAATGTTTTTGGCTTCGCGTAAAACTTTTTCGTAGGAACCCGAACGTCCGCCTACAATATCTGTAATGGATGAAAAGAAATCTTTCACAAAGTTAGCACCGATAATGGTTTCACCCGTTACCACACCGTAGTAATGCGTAATTTTTTTACCTTCAATAGCATTTGTTGTTGTGATAAGCATTTTGATATTTTTTATTTATTCAAATGTAATAAATAATCGAATCTTATTTATTTTCATGAAATTAACAAATCGTAAACAAACGGTTAATCTACAGGTTATATTGAATGTTTAACCTTGCAGTTCAAAAAAATATTTATTTATAATGAAGCATTTGTTATCCTTATTTGTATTGAGTCTTGTTGTAAATATGGCTTTTTCGCAAAATATTGTTACGGGCTATGTGTACAATGATATCAATAAAAATAACCGCAAAGACAGGAATGAAAAAGGTTTGGCTAATGTATCTGTGTCCAACGGAAGAGACGTAACAGTTACGAATGCACAGGGACAATACACACTAAATGTTGGTAATGATAATATTGTTTTTGTCATCAAACCGCAGAATTATCAGTTTCCTGTTGATGCGTATAATTCACCTAAATTCTTTTACTATCACAAACCGCTGGGAGCTCCGTCTAATCTGAAGTATGCGGGTGTGAAACCAACCGGAAAAATCCCGTCTTCTGTTGATTTTCCGCTGTATGCAGCAAATGAAAAAAATGATTTTTCAGTAATCGTTTTTGGCGATCCGCAGCCGTACAATATGACAGAATTGAATTATTTCAACGAGAGTATTGTAAAGGATATTAAGAATGCTAATCGTCATGTGTTTGGTATTAGTCTGGGAGATTTGGTGGGCGACGATTTATCGCTGCACAAACCCTATAAGGAATTTATTTCTACGATTGGTTTGCCCTGGTATCATGTAATGGGTAATCATGATATGAACTTTGATGTAACGGCAGACTCTTTATCTGACGAATCTTTCGAAAAACATTTTGGTCCCGCTAACTACGCATGGAATTACGGAAATGCACATTTTATTATTCTGGATAATATATTGTATCCCGACCCAAGAGACGGAAAAGGTTATCTGGGTGGATACAGAGAAGATCAGCTTGATTTTCTGGAAAATAATTTAAAGCATGTTGACAAGAATAAACTGATTGTAATCTCTTATCATATTCCACTGGATAATGCGGAAGGTGGAAGCGAACATTTCAGAGATGCAGACAGACAACGTTTCTTTTCTATCTTAAAAGATTATCCTAATGTTTTAATGATGTCGGCACACACGCATTTTCAGGAGCAATTGTACTATACAAAAAAACATGGCTGGCAGGGAGCAAACTATTTGCACGAGTATAATGCAGGTACTACATCCGGTGACTGGTATTCAGGTAAAATAGGAGAGAAAGGATTTCCAGATGCTGCCATGCGCGACGGCACACCACGTGGTTATGCATTTTTGAATATCAATGATAACACATATAATCTTCGTTATCAGGTTTTGGGCAAGCCCGCCGATTATCAGATAGAAATTTATGCGCCAAAAGTTATTGCAAAAGATAAAAGAACATCAGCCTTAATTTATGCCAACTTTTTTATGGGTCATAAAACGGATACGGTAGAATATCGCATAGATAATGGAAATTGGAACAGAATGCGCTATACAGAAACTTTTGATCCTACTTATTTTAAGACATTGTTAGATTGGGATGCTTCTGAAACTGTTATTCCCGGAAGAAGACCTTCACATGCGGTTATGAGCACACACTTGTGGCAGGCTGCAGTTCCTTTTAAACTTCCTGCCGGGCAACATACAATTGAAGTAAGAGCCAAAGACAGATATGGCGTGGTTCATACAGGCAAAAAAACATATACCATTGTAGAGTAATCAATCTAAACTATACATGCACATTTGCGGCACTCATTTCGAGTGTCGCATTTTTTTTCTGGAATTAAAAATTAATTCAAATTATATATAAAAATATATCCTTAGTATTTACAACGTTTAAAAAGTATTATCTTGTGCCACTGAATAAAAGTAAATGCAATTGATTAATATTTTTTCTTCAGGTTTTTTAGAAACACTTGACAAATGGGACAAGTGGCTTTTTCTTAAAATCAATACAGAGCTTACTTCGCCCTTGATGGATGTTGTTGCACCGTTTCTCAGGTATTCTCAGGCATGGATACCCTTGTATATATTTTTGTTTTTGCTGGTGTTTATTAATTTTGGTAAAAAATCCTGGTCCTGGTTGTTGTTTGCCATCATTACTGTGGTGATAACAGATCAGGTCAGCAGCACATTTTTTAAAAATTATTTCGGACGAATAAGACCCTGCAATGTACCTGAACTAATGGGGCAAATTCGTTTGATGGTTCCGCATTGTTCCGGAGGATACAGTTTCACATCATCACATGCTGCCAATCATTTTGGCATAGGATTGTATTTTTTTCTTACGCTCAAAGATTATATAGGTAAATGGGCGTGGCTTTTTATTCTCTGGGCGGCAGCTATTAGTTATTCGCAAATCTATGTAGGCGTACATTATCCGGGTGATGTACTTGGAGGTACGTGTATTGGTTTGCTGACAGGATTTACTACCAATTTTTTCTTTCAGCGATATTTCGGAATGCCGGAATTATTGTCTCTGAGGAAGAGAGCTGCTCCTTAATAATTGTATAAAATTATCTGAATAGATAAATATTAGTTTACATGAAAATAATTTTATTATCTGTAGGAAAAGCCCATGAACAGTATGTTACAGAAGGTATAGAAGATTTCTCTAAAAGACTGAATAAATATTTTTCTGCCGAATGGAAAATTATTTCCTCAGTTAAAAATGCAGTATCTCTCACAACAGAAGAATTGAAAAAAGCTGAGGCTAAATTAATTTTATCCCATATTCAGCAGGATGATTTTCTGGTGCTACTTGATGAGAAAGGTAAAATGCTTTCTTCTGTAGAACTCGCAGATTTTCTGCAACATAAGGCGAATACAGGCGTTAAGAGACTTGTGTTTTTAATCGGCGGCGCTTTTGGAGTAGATGAGGATGTGAGCAAACGCGCCAATTATACGTGGAGTTTATCTAAACTTGTTTTTCCGCACATGCTTGTACGATTAATCCTTGCTGAACAATTATACCGTGCCTGCAGCATTTTAAGAAACGAAAAATATCATCATATTTAGCAAAGCATTTTAAATATAAATTGTATTTTGCTGCAAATTTTCACATACGAATGATTACAATTGCGATAATAGTTTTAACAGGTATACTTTCTTTTATGGCTTTTAATAATCAAAACCTGTTAGACAAATTAATTTTTTATCCTCCTGCCATCACTAATCGTAATGAATGGTACAGGTTCTTTACCTGTGGATTAATTCATGCTGATTTGCCGCACCTTTTCTTCAATATGTTCACACTGTATATTTTTGGAACTGAAATAGAAGAAGTGTTTAAAGTGGTTTTTGGAAACGGAATGGGAGCAATACTTTATCTGGCTTTATACGTGTTATCGCTGGCTGCATGTCTTATCCCTACTTATTTACAAAATAAGGATAATTATTATTACAGAAGTCTGGGAGCGTCAGGCGCTATATCGGCGGTAGTATTTGCTTATATGCTGATTAATCCAATGAATTATCTGGGTATAATCTTTGTTCCTGTATTTCTGCCGGCATTTCTTTTTGGATTTATTTACATCGTTATTTCTTATTATCTTGATAAAACAAAAGCAGGAAATATCAACCATTCAGCGCACTTATTCGGTGGTTTATTCGGATTGATTTTTACTTTCTTTGTATTCTCTGTATTTGCAGACATAAACCTTATGACGCATTTTATAGATCAGATCAAAGCGACAGAATTAAAAAGTCTGATTAAGATAGGATATTAATTTTATTCACTTATTTCTTATCTTTTAGTGAATGATGTCTGCACCATTTACCTTTGTAGACGAATGCGAGTGTTTAGCTGCATTTGAAGTTAAGAACTCAGTATTAAATATGGGCGGTGAGGACACCGCCCATTAAGATAATTAAGATAGGATATTAATTTTATCACTTATTTCCTATGTTTTAGTGAATGGTGTCCACACCATTCACCTTTGTAGACAAATGCGAGTGTTTAGCTGCATCTGAAGTTAAGATTTCAGTATTAAATATGGACGGTGATGACACTGCCCATTAAGATAATCAGAGAATTAATATTATTATTTTTTTCCTTAGTGAAAGGGTGAGGGCGTGGACCATTAAGAAAAGTTCTGCTGATTATTTCTGTGTACGCAAGTATGCCAGTTTAAGTATGGCTGTAACTGTTATTACATCCGTAATTTCTCCGATTAAAACTTTACTGAGCAATGCTTCAAAAGGCATTTTTATCACGGAAATATCTTCGGTATCTTCCGGATTACTTTCGTGTTGCGATAGTTCGGACGCTAAATAAACAATTGCCTTTTCATCCGTAACAGAGTTGGACAAATGCATCGTCAGAAATTCTTCCCAGTTTTCGGCTTTTAATCCTGTTTCTTCGAGAAGCTCTCTTTTAGCGGCTTCCAGCGGATCTTCGTTATATGGTCCGCCTCCTTCGGGCAGTTCTATGCTGTATTGATCTATCGCAAAACGATATTGACCGACCAGATACACATTATCTTCATCATCAATTGCAACTATTCCGATAGCAATATTTTTAAAATGTACTTTGCCGTAAATACCTTGTCCGCCTGCGGGATTAATAACATCGTACTGCGTAACATTTATCCAGCGATTATCGTAGATTTCTTTTTCTGATAAAATTTTCCAGGGATTTTCCATTCACCAAAAATAAGAAGAATCAGTATTCAATGAATAATGAACAGTTGACAATGAACAATAAAAATTGTTATTTAATACTGATTATTTCTACCATTTGTCCGGCCATACAGGTATTCATTATATTATCAAGCTCCCGATATTGCACACATACAGGTTTGTTGTCTATCAGTTCAATATCAAATTCCAATAAATTAGATGGTTGAAGCCTTTCTGTGTCGGATAATTGTATCATCCAGCCACAGCCATCTAATCCGGTGAGATTTTTTAAAACACCTTGCCGACCATTTTCGCAGCTGTCAATGAAGCCTTTATCACAGGAAAATAACGATATCGTAATCAATACAAGTAATAAGATATTAATTCTTTTCATAACGTAGCAATTTAAATTTAATATAAAAATATATTATTTCTCATACATTCCAACAATTTCGTGAAAAATTTATTTCACTATCAGAATACAAAAAGCCATCAGCAAAATGCTAATGGCTTTTAAAATATGTTTAATTTTTTACCAATAAAATCCGCGGGGCTGCATGCGTCTTTGGCGGGGTGGTGCCTGACGGTTACGATTTTGTATTCTGTTCATATAATCTTTTTCGGTCAGGAAAATACCCGCATCAGGATATTTTTGTACGTAAATAGTGGTAGATATTTTTTTGCTGGTATCCGATTTTAATTGTGCAGTTATATTTACTTTATTCATATTACTTCTTTCCTTACTCAGCACCAGTGCATTTCCGCGCCAGAAACCATAATCGGAACTGAACTGTATATCTTTTTCAGTAAGTGGTAAATATCTGCCGTTGGAAAGTTTGGCTTCTACATTAATATAATTATCAATGGTAGTTTTTAAGCTGTCGTAATATAAATTAAATCTGATTTCGGTGACAGACTGGCTTTGAGCAGCCGTGAAAAATAGTGTGGCTATAAGTACTAAAGTGATTTTTAAATATAGTTTTTGCATCTACTTTTTTAGATTGTTTACAGGTAATATGGTTAGTTTGACAAATTTTATACCACTAAGTTTAGCCATAAACAACAAACGAACTCTTTAAAGAGTCCGTTAGTACTGTAAGATGGATATATTGTATATCTTAATTGTAAGCCTTTACCATAAATACGTAATTGTCAAGTTTTTTCAGCATATCTACACGGTTGTCTGTAGAAAAATTATTTTTATAAACGATAGGAACATTTAATGCAGCCGTGTCGGTATTTTTCCAGTCTTTAATAGCCTGTAAAATTTCTTCTGATCTGATGGCGAATACCACGCCTTCGGCTTTAGCCTGTCTCGTGCTTAACAAACCAATCACTTCTCCCTTTTTGTTGAAAACAGGTCCGCCAGAGTTACCGGGGTTGGCAGGTAAGGAGAGTTGGAAAGAAGAAGTATCGCCGTCGTAACCGGTTTTGGCGCTGATATAACCTGAATTGTAGGTAACTTCATTTCGGGGATAACCCATCGTAAAAATTTCTTCTCCTAAATCAGGATTCTTTTGTTTTAAAGAATAGGGAAGTGTATTTACTACGTTAAAGTCAACATCCTTGATTCTTAAAATAGCCAGATCTTTTCCGTGATCCACATGCACAATAATGGTATTGTATTCTTTACCGTCATTATCAACCACAACAGCTCCCGTTCCTTTCAGTACGTGTGCACTGGTGATTAAGTATCCTTTATTGTCAATCAGGAAAGCTGAACCGCCGCCGGCAAGTACCGAACCTTCGGGAATTTTAGAATCCACTTCCTGTAATTTGATTCCCTGATAATTCTGCGTTCTTTTAATCTGTGAAATTTCTCTGCTTAATTGCAGAATTTTTTTATCATTTTTATGAGGAGAAATAAAAGTAACCAGACCGCTTATTAGTAAAGTTGTAATACCTGCTATGGATGCCGC
>JAEWWO010000072.1 GCA_023396345.1 Bacteroidota bacterium | reverse complement strand
TTGGTCAAGAGTAGGAGATAGCAAATTACAGGTTGATAATCCATACAGCGGAATTATAGGGAGCTATGGAAAAGTATATGCATCACAAGGCGGAACATTTACACCCGATAGCAATAAATATAAAAGCATATTAAAGGAATACGACTCCTTTAGTACCTACAAAGGCATATATTACGTTCCCAACATGACATTAAAAGTTAACGAGACAGCAGTACTGGATGCAATTGTATATGTTGAGGAAAAAGCAGACAAATTGCATTACGCTTACAATACAGATATTTTTGAATTAACCATTCTTAAACAATTTACAGTTGCAAAAGGTAAAAACCACGATGAAAGTGCGTTGAGAATAAAGTGTAAAAAATCTTTTTCCTCACCTGAAACTATTAGAATAATTGCTACAAAAAATAAGTTGATGCAAAAGGTTGGAGAAATAAAAATTCTTCCTAATGCAAAAATTGACGAGGTTAAAATTCTTTTCATTCCAGTTGAATATCGTAACAAAAAAGGAAACATAAAAAACAAGTCTGAGATCAATTATATTCATAATATTTTCAAACAGTCTTTACTAGATTCAAAAACGGAAAATTATCCTGACATTTTCAAAACAGGGAGTTGGTGGAGTGATTTCTTTTTTACAATAAAAGATAAAAAAGGAAATAAATTGATGGATTTATCCTCGTTCCGTTCTCTTCATAGATATTTAGATAATGATTTTATGTCCATAAAGGAAAATAAAAAATATTCTACCTATTATAGGGTTTATTGTTTACCAGATTCTTTAGGATTAAATGGAGTTGCAGAAGATGTTGGACAAGGGGTGAAAACTGTAATAATTTTTCAAAATCGCGATAATTCTACGACACTCGTTCACGAACTTCTTCATGCAATGGGAGTACACCATACATTTGACAATAATTCAAAATACACATTTGAAATATACAAAACAGATAATGTTATGGATTACACCCATCATAAAGGAAAAGACCGTTTCACAACGAATAAATTTCAATGGGAAATTCTTAACCATAATATTAAATAAATGAAATTACTCAGATTTTTATTAATTTTTTCAATAATATACTCTTGCAATGGTCAAGAAAATAATGGTGTAGTAACATATCCTAAAAATAAAATAATGAACACTGAAAGTTTTGATGTTAATAATTTTAAAAAATACCAAGAAGAACAAAAGAAGTTGCCCTATGGAAAACCATATGAAAAAATAACTGAAACTAATGGAACTACCATTACTGAATATTCTTTAGTTTCTTCAAAAAATGGTAAAGAATATGGAAAGGAAGTTCTACCGCCTCAACCCACATTGTTTTATAGTTTAATGGTATTTAACGAAAAAGGAAAAATTAAAAAGTCAATTGATAAAGTATTCTTAGGAATTTTAAATTTCGAATATGGAGAGCATAACATTTATGATGAGAATGGTTATTTACAGAAAACTATTGATTATACTTCAAAGTTTAATGAAAACAAATTAAAAGTTGATGAACTTTTGAAATTATTGGAACAAGAAGAGATTGGAATAAGTCACATTGATGCTTCTTCAAAAAAAGAAATTGCAACTCGGTTTTTTAATAAGAATGAAGAATTCACACCGCAAATGGTGCTTAATTATATTAAAATGATATTTAATGAAACTTCAGACGAGAGAGGTAAGTTTGAAAGTAAAATTTTGAATCCTTATAATAGGCAAGATGTGGAAAGAATTCGCATAGATTTTGATTTTGATAAAAAACTTTGGGTTATTGAAAAAGATTTTTCCTCATTAGGTCGAATAATTACTCTCATAGATGATAATAAACAAATCATCGACCGCCGCTTTGAACTTTAGTAAACCCGACCAATCTGACAGTGTTGCAGAATTGGGAGAAAGATGGAATGTGAAGTCTGGAGCAAATATTAATAATGAAGCAAATATAAATCATTATAATGCAAAAAAAATGTTTACAATAAAACTAACCTCTGGAAAATCCGCATGCCAACATTTGTTAGATGATGTTAATGCTTTAATAAACCAATAATTATTATGGAAAAAAATTTAGTTTATTTTTTAGGAATTGGTCTATATATAATAGTATTGATAGTTAGTCTATTACTGTTTCGAAAAACAGACATTAATAACTTGAAATTCCTTCTGCTTTCAGGATTAACACTTCTAATGATCAATGTATTATATCTTATTGCTGTAAGAATAATTTTTAATAATTCTTATGCAGGATTATTTTTAGTTTATGCAATTACTATTTTAAATTTAATTTCAATTCCAACAATATTAATTCTGTTTATCATTAAATTGTTTAAAAAATAATTCTAAAATATTTGAAGCTAGGGACCAGGTGATGGTGGGCTTCGTTCACAACCACCCGGATAGGCCGTTCGTGATGGGCGGGATGTTTCATGGGGGAACGGCGCTGGGCGGTGGGAGCAATAATTCTGTAAAATCGATTATGACCAGAAGCGGGCACAAAGTAATTTTCACAGAAGATGAAAGCATTATTATCACAGATAAATCCGGAAATGAAATCCATTTGGATACTAATATTTCAACAAGCGCAGGAAATAATATTAGTATTAATGCTGGCAATGATATAACAGAAACAGCAGTAGGGAATAGAATGGAAATGGCTAATAATAGAACTGAAATGATTGATGAAACAGTTTTATGGCAATCTTAAAAATCTGAAACTTTTTCTAGCTCAATTGATATTAATACAACTCAAGAAAACATTACTATGCAG
>JAEWWO010000221.1 GCA_023396345.1 Bacteroidota bacterium | reverse complement strand
GTATAATGCTCTTCTGAGTAATCGGCTACCAAATGCGACAACAAATTCAATTCTATAAAATTATCATCTGTCTCAAGTGTATCTTCTGTTACAAGTGGAATTAACTTTTCTACACGCTCAACCGCCCAATTGTATTGGGTTTCGTTTTCTATAATAGTCATGGTCAAATATTTTTAATATCTTTTATTTTATCATACTCTTTATGTGTACCAATAAAGCGGATATAGATAAATTTAATTGCAAACTTTATTACTATTATCAATCTATAATCATTTCCTTTGATATTAAATACATATCGTTGATTCCCTACATTATCTACACTGTTAAAAGTCTTTTTAACATCCGCAAAACAAGTCCATTCACTTTTTTTCACAATAGCAACCCATTCCTGCAATGCAGTCTTGACTTCAGGATGCTTTTCAATAAACAAATTTAATGTCCGCTCAGTAAATATTCTCATATTCTGATTGATATAACAAGGCGAAGTTAAAAATAAAATTACAAATAACAAATATTTAATTTGAAAAATAGATTTATAAACTATCCCCTATCTTAGAAAAATAATTATAATTAAACTTTTTAATAATAACCTACTAATTTTATTATCGGTATAATATCAAAATAATTGCTTAATTTTAATACAATAAACATTCATCAGTTCATTTATTAAACTCCTTTTCTATGAAGAAATTATCAGTTTTATTTTTAGCTGTATTTACTTCTTTATCAGCTTTTGCCAGCGAGGCCGACCTGAAAGTACCTGAAACAATAAGAGACCACAAAGCACTGTACTACGGTTTTATTGTTACTTTTCTGGGCATGTTGTTTGGATTTTATCAATATGCAAAAGTCAGAAAACTTCCTGCACACAGATCAATGCTTGAGATTGCAGATGTTATTTATGAAACCTGTAAAGCCTATCTGAAACAACAGGGAAAATTTCTCGCTATTCTGTTTATATTCATCGGTGCTGCGGTAGCAGGATACTTTGGTTTTCTTGCCAAAGATGAAGCAGGAAACTCTTTGTTCGGACCGGGTGGCGTATTATTAATTCTTGCCTGGACGGTCGTTGGTATTTTAGGTTCTTATTTAGTGGCAGCTTTTGGTATACGCATGAACACTTTGGCTAATGCGCGTATGGCATTTGCTTCTTTAAAAAGAGACCCCTTGAAACTACTGAACATACCGCTTGATGCGGGCATGAGCATTGGTGTATTGCTGATTTGCGTAGAGCTAACTTTAATGCTCGTCATTCTATTGCTGATGCCGGGAGAATTAGCCGGAGCTTGCTTTATTGGATTTGCTATAGGTGAATCTTTGGGTGCATCTGCTTTGCGTATTGCCGGCGGTATCTTTACAAAAATTGCAGATATAGGTTCCGACCTTATGAAAGTAGTTTTTAAAATCGGTGAAGACGATCCAAGAAATCCGGGTGTAATAGCAGACTGTACCGGAGATAATGCCGGAGACAGCGTGGGGCCTACTGCAGACGGTTTTGAAACCTACGGAGTAACCGGTGTGGCTTTAGTGTCCTTTATTCTCTTAGCCATCACTACCGGACCGGACACACAAACCTTGCTACTGGCGTGGATATTTGTAATGAGAATTTTAATGGTGGTTACATCTATAGTTTCTTTCTGGCTGAACAAAGCCATAAGCAGAACCTTATACGGCGGCAAGGAAGATATTGACTTTGAAGCACCGTTGACAAATCTGGTATGGATTACTTCTATCCTTTCCATTATAGTTACCTACGTGGTAAGTTATATAATGATTCCTGATATCAACGGCAATCACCAGATGTGGTGGATATTATCGACTATTATAAGTTGCGGAACATTAGGCGCAGCCATCATTCCGGAATTTACCAAAATATTTACTTCACCTAAATCAAGTCATGTAAACGAGATTGTAAATGCAGGTAAAGAAGGTGGCTCATCACTGGTGATTTTATCAGGCTTCGTAGCCGGCAATTTCAGTGCTTTCTGGAAAGGAATGGTGTTTTTTGTATTGATGTTTTTAGCCTATCTGGCAAGCACTTTCGGCTTAAGCGAAATCATGATATACCCTTCTGTATTTGCCTTCGGACTTGTGGCTTTTGGCATGTTGGGAATGGGCCCGGTAACAATTGCGGTAGACAGTTACGGCCCTGTTACGGATAATGCACAATCTGTTTATGAACTTTCTTTAATAGAAGATGAACCAAACATTAGCGAAGAAATAGAAAAAGATTTTGGTTTTAAACCCGACTGGGAAAAATCTAAATATTACCTGGAAGCCAATGATGGTGCGGGTAACACCTTTAAAGCTACAGCAAAACCTGTACTGATAGGCACTGCTGTTGTAGGTGCTACTACTATGATTTTTTCTTTAATTCTGATGATAGAAAAAACTTTAGGTGTGGAACCCGAAGCCATTCTCAATTTACTGAATCCTTATACTATACTTGGTTTCATTTTAGGTGGTGCTGTTATCTATTGGTTTACGGGAGCTTCTACGCAAGCCGTTACCACCGGAGCTTACAGAGCTGTTGAGTATATAAAAAGAAACATCAATCTCGATCCGAATGCCCCTAAAAAAGCAGACCCTGCCAAATCTGTGGAAGTGGTAAAAATTTGTACACAATATGCACAGAAAGGTATGTTCAACATTTTTATTGCTGTATTCTTTTTTGCTCTGGCATTTGCCTGCATTTCTTCCCCTGCAAGCATCGGCGGAAATGAAGCAGTATCCTTATTCATCAGCTACCTGATTGGCATTGCCGTGTTCGGATTATTCCAAGCGGTGTTTATGGCAAATGCAGGTGGCTCATGGGACAATGCCAAGAAAGTGGTTGAGGTTGATTTAAAGGCAAAAGGAACTCCGTTGCATGATGCAACAGTTGTGGGCGACACAGTGGGCG
>JAEWWO010000181.1 GCA_023396345.1 Bacteroidota bacterium | reverse complement strand
AAAATAGATTTTGAATGACTTCTGATAGCTAATGAATAGAATAACTGAGCACATACCAAAACCATGAAAGCCATTGTTCGTGCGTATTCCACAACATCTGCGGGAATATTGGCATCCATAGGCGCATAGCCATGTTCGTAATAACCATACCAGTAGCCAAGCATAGTGAGCAAACCAATAAGTATACCACCTAATATGGCCTGAGTAGCAGCACCATTTGCAAAGAAACTTTCTTTAGGCGGACGTGGTTTATCCTTCATCACATCAGGATCTCCGGGTTCCATACCCAAAGCAATTGCAGGCAATGAATCTGTAATCAAATTAATCCATAATAATTGTGTGGCAATCAAAGGAGCCTGCCATCCTACAAGCAATGTAACCAGCATGGCTACAACCTCTCCGAGATTACAGGTAAGTAAAAAGATAACTGCTTTTTTGATATTATTATATATGTTTCTACCCTGCTCTATTGCTTTTACGATAGTAGAAAAATTATCATCCGTCAAAATCATATCTGCGGCACCCTTAGCTACATCCGTACCTGTTATACCCATTGCCACACCAATGTCTGCGGCATTTAGCGAAGGAGCATCATTGACACCGTCGCCTGTCATAGAAACTGTATTGCCGTTTTGTTTTAAAGCACGCACAATCTTCACTTTGTGTTCGGGCGATACACGCGCATAAATTCTGTAATCTTTTAAACGTTCGTTTATTTCACCTTCAGGAATTTTATCGAGTTCTTTTCCTGTTATCGCCTGATTGATATCTTCTGCAATACCTAAATCTTTACCGATAGCAAAAGCCGTGTTTTTATGATCTCCGGTAATCATTATAGTAGTAATGCCCGCCTCTTTTGCCAGGTCTATAGAAGGCTTCACCTCCGCTCTTGGCGGATCTATCATACCTACAAATCCCACAAACGTAAGATCACTTTCCAGCTCTTCGCTTTCTTTGTAGCCGTCTACATCTTTAAATGCCAGACCCAATGTACGTAAGGCCTGGTCAGACATTTTATCGGACTGTTGTCTTATCTGTTCTCTGTGTTCTTCCGTAATCGGAACTTTTTCTCCATCTATTAAATAATGGGTAGATACGTCAAAAAGACTACCGATAGCACCTTTGGTGAAGACTCTGTATTCATCATCATGCTTTACGAGAGTAGACATTAATTTTCTGTCAGAATCAAATGCCAGTTCATTCTCTCTGTGTGATTCACTGTTTAATTTTTTTCTGTCTATCCCTAAGTCATCGCCCATCATCAAAAGAGCAATTTCAGTGGGGTCACCAGTACCTTCGCCGTTTTCGTAAGTAGCATCGGAGGCTAATATCATTCCTTTCGCCAGAAGATTGCCCGACTCTGTTGCCGTATTTTCACCGTCGTGATCAACATCTGCTTCACCTTCCGAAGTGAAATATTTTACTACAGTCATTTTGTTCTGCGTAAGCGTTCCTGTTTTATCTGAACAGATAATATTTACCGAACCCAGCGTTTCCACCGCAGGTAATTTTTTAATGATGGCATTTCTTTTAGACATTTGTGTAACGCCAATAGACAACACAACTGCTACTATTGCTGCAAGCCCTTCAGGAATGGAAGCCACAGCAAGAGATACAGAAGTCAAAAACATTTCTGCCAGATCGCGACCCTGAATCCAGGATAAAACAAAGATCACCACACACACTCCAATGGCAATCATACCGAGCATTTTGCCCAGTTCATCCATTCTTTTTTCCAGTGGTGTTTTGCCGGATTCTTCATTACCCATAATATCTGCAATCTTTCCTATTTCAGTATCCATGCCGGTTCCAACCACTACTCCCACTCCCCTGCCGTATGTAACAAGCGTTGACATATACGCTGAATTGACTCTGTCGCCGAGTGGAGTATCTTCTTCTTCAATTACTTCCAGTGCATGCTTTTCAGCAGCAACCGACTCACCTGTAAGTGCGGACTCTTCTATTTGTAAATTGGCATCTTCCAGTAATCTTAAATCAGCTCCTACAAATCGTCCGGTTTCCAGAATAACAATATCACCCATAACAATTTCTTCGGAGTTGATTTCTTTTACCTGTCCTTCTCTTCTTACCAGCGTTTTGGGAGAACTCATTTTCTGTAGTGCCTCAATAGCTTTGCCTGCTTTCAGTTCCTGATAAACGCCCAGTACCGCGTTGATGATAATTACAGCCAAAATAATTACCGCATCAATATATTCTCCTAAAACAATGGTGATGATTACGGCAGCAAATAATACATAAATAAGCCAGTCGTTCAGATGCTCTAAAAACATTTTGATGACTGACTTTTTCTTTTCTTCTTTTAGTTTATTGGGTCCGTATTTTTCTCGTCTGTTTGTTACTTCCTGCTCAGAAAGTCCCTGAGATATATCTACATCAAGTTCCTGTAGAACCTGTTCATTTGTTTTTGTAAACCACATAGAATTCCTTTAGTTTAAGTGTATTGTGCTTTTATATCCGCAAACTTGACACCAAAGTAAGTACTTAACATAATATAAAAAAGAATTTTAAGTATTATTTAGGAGTAGACAGGAGTTTTATCCTTTTGAATAAAAAAATTAATATGCAAATGGTTGGCAAATGATTGTTATTTTTGTAACAAAGAATGAAGTTATGCCAAGAGAATACAATCATTTTATTTTTAATCTGACTCCTTTGCACAGATTACTCATTGCGGCTGCGATAACAGTTATCACCTACTTTTTACTGGCAGGGTCTGAGATGCATTATTTGTATATGTCGCTGATATTATGGATTGTGTTTGCCTTTCATTTTATGATTTTATCCTGGCTGGTTATTTTTTTAAGAACACCTTATCAGATAAGGCAAAAAGCCAATAAACATGATGGTAGCAGATTGCTGGTTTTTCTAATAACTTTCATCGGTTGCTTTGTAAGTCTGCTTATTATTTTATTGCTGATGATGAATAAAGAGATTAATTTTTATACAGATTACACTTTACTGATAAGCGCAGTAATTGCTATGATATTGTCGTGGAGTATGTTGCACACAACTTATATATTTAATTATGCGAGAGAATATTACAGCACTGTAAAAAGAGAAAAAAATAGGGAAGGCGGATTAATTTTCCCGGAAGAGAATAATCCTGATTATCTTGATTTTGCTTATTACACATTTTCCATAGGTACAACTTTTCATGTATCGGATATTAAAATTACTTCCAAACAAATAAGGAGAGTTACTCTTTTGCATAGCCTTCTCTCCTTTTTTATGAATATAGTTGTAATAGCAATGACTGTAAACCTGCTCGCAGGATTTGTGAGATAACAGTTATTTATTTACAACTATTTTACCAACTTGCTTAATATCTTTTAAATTAGTCTTATCGTATAGATAGAAGCCATCATCTCCAATCATAAACAAATAATTTTCCAGAGCTATCACATCTTTGGCGTGTATATCAGGGAAAGTAGCGATACTGGTAAGAGTGGTAAGCTGATTAGTTAAATCAAATACTTTTAATCCTGCTGAACCATCACAAAGAAACAGTGTATTATCATCAATACTCAAACCGTGCGGGTTGGTCATATCGTAAGATTTTTGCAGAGAAAGTTGTTTGTAATCTTCAGACATTTTTAAAATATCCAGTCTGTTGATGGAGGTATTTCTACAGGTTGTACCTACCCTCAAAGTTACATAAGCAAAGCCGTTTGACACATATACCGGATCGCAGGCCTGCCAGTGATTGTATTGCGAAACATAAGCAGGAGCCGTAGGTGATGCCACACTCATTACACGCATACCTGTTTGTGAACCAATGAATAAATGTTTGTCGTAAATAAAAAGTGTTTCTACATTCCAGCCAACCTGAGTAGTTGATTCTTTTTTCATATTTTTTGTATCAGATACATTGATAACACTAAGCGAAGATTTATCTACTGCATACAAATACTTATCATAGAATCCAAATCTTGCCATTGACCCGCCAATACCAAAGCCTGTAGATCCGGAAGAGGAATAACTTTTAGAGGAATTTGACAAATATGCCATATCACTTCTTAACCATGCCTCAGGATATATGGGATAGCGATAGGTTTCCATTTCTTCTTTTACCTGCTTTACTTCCCAGTCTATCACCACACCTTTTTCTTTATCTACATTTGCCATTCTCGCTTTGTCGTCTGCCAAAGGAGGCACTACGTAAGGCAATGCATCTTTTAGTCTGGACACTTCTTTTACATTATTTACATTAGACACATCCAGCGCAACTACATCAACATAACTGTCTGCAAAAAGTGTATTACCTGAAATAGCAATATCAACACATCCCGGAACTTCAATAAAATTGATGTTTTCAGGAGATGCAGGATTGCGGATATCCATAATATGTACTCCTTTCAAATCTTCTACAATGTATATATAATCATCTTTAAAATAAATCTTTCCCGGATTTTTCAGTTCTGTGGGAGAGGCTTGTTTCACGCCGCTTCTCAACGCTTCGTAACTCATATACACGGGAGCATTAGCTTTAAAGCTTTCCATCATTTTATCCTGACAAGCAGTAAGTGTCAGCAAGAAGATGGTTAAGCAAGTGTAAAGTATATTTTTCATTTCTGTATGTATTGT